>DASWRR010000211.1:0-6954 GCA_036403055.1 Ilumatobacteraceae bacterium
AGCAATGCTTGATACGCGCACATGTTCGCGTTGGCACCGCTATGAGGTTGAACGTTGGCATGATCGGCGCCGAACAGCCGCTTGGCGCGGTCCATCGCGAGCGCCTCGACGTCGTCGATCACCGCATTGCCGCCGTAGTACCGCTTGCCGGGATAGCCCTCGGCGTACTTGTTGGTGAGGACCGACCCGACCGCGCGCATGACAGCTGGTGATGTGAAGTTCTCGCTGGCGATGAGTTGCAGGCCGGTCACCTGACGTCGGGTTTCGGCGTCGATGAGATCGAACAGCTCGTCGTCGGGTTCTGTGTCGGACGGGAACGGCATCGGTCACTGCTCCATTCGTGATTCTTCGGCTTCGATCTCCATGACCTGTGCGACGCGGCGGGCATGTCGACCGCCCTCGAACCCGGTCGCCAAGAACGTCGCGAGGATCTCCTCGGCAAGGCCGACGCCGACGACGCGGGCGCCCATGCTCAAGACGTTGGCGTCGTTGTGCGCCCGTGCCAGTCGAGCGGTGAACAAGTCGTTGCACAACGCGGCACGCACGCCGTGGACCTTGTTGGCCGCGAGCTGCTCGCCCTGACCGCTGCCACCAACGACGATGCCCATGTCCGCGCCGCCGTCGCGGACCTTGCGACCGACCGCTGCGCAGAACTGCGGATAGTCGCACGGCTCGGTGCTGTCGGTGCCGAGGTCCTCGACATCGTGACCCCCGGTCGTGAGCACGGAGATGAGGTGCTGCTTGAGCTCATACCCGGCGTGGTCGGAGCCGATGGCGATACGCGGCATCGGCCGAGTCTATGGCTGCGTCGTTTGCCGACCCAGCCTGACACCTACCCTGGCGCCGATGGCACTCGACCCGCGCAGCCCCGTCATCGTCGGAGTCGGGCAGACGGTGCAACGCACGGACGACCTCGAGGCGGCATTGGACCCGACCTTGATGATGTGCTCGGCGATCGGTGACGCAACCGTCGACGCCGGGCTTCGGGCGATCCCCAACCCGGACTCGGTCCGGGTCGTGAACTTGCTGACCTGGAAGTACGGCGACCCGGCCTTCCTGATCGCACAGCAACTCGGTCTGTCGCCGGCCGAAACGGCGTACACCACGATGGGCGGACAGAGCCCGCAGGCGTTGGTCAACGCGACCGCCGCCGAGATCCAAGCTGGTGCGCTCGACATCGCGATCCTCGCGGGTGGCGAAGCGCGGCGGACGAGGGTGCGCGCCCGCAAAGCCGATCTCGACCTGCACTGGCCAGCGGCACCGCAAGGTCAGGTCCCACGGATCATCGGTGACGACATTGCAATGAACCACCCGTCGGAGGTCGAGCGCGGCGTGATGATGCCCGTGCAGATCTACCCGATCTTCGAGAGCGCGATACGCGCCGCGAGCGGGCGGACGCCAGACGAACATCTCGCCGTGATCAGCGAACTGTGGTCGCGGTTCAGTGATGTCGCGGCAACGAACCCGTTCGCCTGGTCTCGCGTGGCGCGCACGGCGGAGGAGATTCGAACGCCCTCGCCCGACAATCGAATGGTCGGACTGCCGTACACCAAGTACATGAACTCGAACAACGACGTCGACATGGCTGCGGCGCTGATCATGTGCTCGGCCGAGAAGGCCGCGTCCTTGGGTGTGCCTCGCGACCGCTGGGTCTTCGTGCAGGCGGGAACGGATTGCCACGAGCACCCCTTCGTGAGCAACCGATGGTCGTTCTCTCACACGCCCGCGATCGAGCTCGGTGGACGCCGCGTGCTCGAGCTCGCCGGCGTGACGATCGACGAGATATCTCTCGTCGATCTGTACTCGTGCTTTCCATCGGCGGTAGAGCTCGGCGCGCAGAGCCTCGGGTTGTCGCTCGACCGACCGTTGACGCGCACCGGTGGGCTGTCGTTCGCGGGCGGGCCATGGAACAACTACGTGATGCACGCGATCGCAACGATCGCACGCGAGCTTCGCGAACGACCGGGAGAGCGCGCCCTCATCTGGGCGAACGGCGGGTACACGACCAAGCACGCGTTCGGTGTGTACTCGACTGAGCCGCCGGTCGGCGGGTTCCGGTCCGACGATTTGCAGACCGAGATCGACCTGATGCCGCAACGCGCACTAGCCGAACCAGCCGACGCCGCCGGGGTGGCCACGATCGAGGCGTACACAGTCATGCATTCACGCGAGGGTTACCCGGAAACGGCAATCGCGGCGTGCCTGCTCGCTGACGGACGTCGAGCGTGGGGCCTCACGAGCGAGCCAGGGTTGGCGACCGCGATGTGCTCAGGTGAGTGGGTCGGCACGCGTGTCGCGCTGGACGGCGCCGGTGTGCTCCTCGCCGAGTGAGGCGACTGCAACGAGACATGTCCGCTAGAGCGCGTCGCCGACGCCGCTGGAGGCGAGATCGGGGCAGTGCGCGTCGAGATACGCGTCGGTCAGCGATGAACGAACGCCGCTGACGACGAGGCTCGGATCGTTCGCAAAAGGAGTGAACGCGGCGTCGAACGACCGTGCCGCTGCGTCGACTTTCGCTTGCAGGCTCGGGTCGATGGTCGCCAGCCCGATCACGGGGTTCGCCGGGTCCCGTGCCAGCAACGCCTCGTGCCACACGGCTCGCAACGTCGACACCTCGGCGGTCGTTGCGCCTGCGTCGGCGAGCGACGAAACGGCGTGTTCTGCTCGCCGTCGATACGGGCCAATGCGTTGGTCCATCACGACCGCGTGTTCCGTCTCGAGCTCGGCAGGCCACGACGCATCGATCTGCGACGTGGCCTCGACGACATCGGTCGATGCGACGAGCTCCAACGCGGCGAATCGATCGCTGGCAAGACCACCGAACGATGCCGCGATCCCGAGCGCCTGCAGCGTGCCCGCGTACTCCGCCCAGGCCGAGCAAAATGGATCGGACGCCGAGAGCCCGGGCACGCCCGTCGGTTCAGGAGGAGCAGTCGGCGCAGCGGTCTCCGGCAACCGGGTTGCTACCTCGCCGGGAGGCGCGGATGTCGTCGGGCTCCCCGAGGATTGAGCGGTCGAACAACCGGCCACCACGCAGGCGTTCAACACCGCGGCGGCCGCGAGCGACCTCCAGCGTCTCGACGTCACTCGGCAACTGTAATGGTGGCAAGCTCTGCCGTTCATGGCATCGACAGCGCACGGACTCCCGGTCATCCTCGACTGCGATCCTGGCCACGACGACGCTGTTGCAATGGTGGTCGCGGCGCGACACACGAACCTGCTGGGCATCACGACCGTCGCCGGCAACGCGCCACTCGAGTCCACGACCCAGAACGCGATCGTGATGCGCGACCTCCTCGGCATCGATGTGCCGGTCCACGCCGGTGCCAATCGGCCACTGCTCGCACCGCCGCAACACGCGGGCTACGTACACGGCGAGAGTGGGCTCGACGGCGCAGCACTGCCTCCGCCGTCCGGACCGCCGGCGAGTCGCGACGCCGTCGGGTACATCATCGATACGGTCCGCAACAACGACGGGGTCTGGTTGGTCGTCATCGGGCCGATGACGAACGTGGCGCTCGCGCTCCGTGCAGCGCCCGACATCGCCTCGCGCCTCGCCGGCATCTCGTTCATGGGCGGCGGGCTGTTCGGCAACAGAACAGCGACGGCGGAGTTCAACATCTGGGCGGATCCCGAGGCCGCCGCAATCGTGCTCGGATACGGCGGTCCGTTGATCATGGCCGGCCTCGACGTGACCCACCAGTTGCAGGCGACTGCACAACGAATCGACGCCGTCCGCAACGTTGCCGGACGTCTGGGTGCCACCCTCTCCGACCTCATGACGTTCTTCAGCGCGGGATACATGTCTCGACACGTGGGGATGTCCGGCGCCGCGGTTCACGACCCCCTCGCCGTGCTGGCGTTGACCCACCAAGACCTCTTCACGAGATCGTTCTCTCATGTCGTCGTCGAGACCGCCGGGGAGCACACCCGGGGCATGACGGTGATCGACCAGCGACTGCTGCTGGACAAGCCAGACCCGAATTGCGACCGGCTGACCGGCGTGGATGCCGACGGAGCGTGGGCCGTCATCGTCGAAGCAATCGCCCATTTCAGCAGCTGAGCACGGCGCTGCACCCCGGCAGCGAAGCACTAGGTTCTCGCCAATGCGTGCAGCAGTGATGCGAGACTGGCAACTCCGGGTCGACGACATCCCAGAGCCCGTTCCCGGCCAGGGACAGGTGCTGACCAAGGTGCTTGCCTGCGGTATCTGTGGGAGCGATCTGCACCTGTTGCAACACGGCGAAGAGAGCCGCCGGACGATGGACGAGTTGAACGCCGACCGCCCGCCGGATCCCATGCAAATGACGGTGTTCGATCCGCACGTCGACACGGTCATGGGCCACGAGTTCTGTTGCGAGGTGGTCGACCTCGGTGCCGGTTGCACGAATCTGAAGGTCGGCGATGTCGTCGTCAGCCTGCCGGTCGCGTTCGACGCAACGGGTCTTCACCCGCTCGGTTTCTCCAACGCGTACAACGGTGGGTACGCGGAGATGATGGTGCTGAACGAGATGGTCGGCATCAAGGTTCCAACGGGGCTCGGCGCCGACATCGCTGCGATGACAGAGCCGTTGGCGGTCGGCGTTCATGCCGTTGCCAAGAGCAGGATCACGAGCAACGAAAGTGCGATCGTCCTCGGTTGCGGACCGGTCGGCCTCGCGTGCATCGCGGAGCTCAAGATGCGAGCGATCGGACCGATCGTTGCCGCCGACTTCTCCACCAAGCGCCGGGCCCTCGCGGAGCAACTCGGCGCCGACGTCGTCGTCGATCCGCGAACGACACCCGCGATCGAAGCATGGCGCAAGGCCGACGGCGTGCGAACGCCAGTGATCTTCGAGGCGGTCGGCGTCCCAGGGATGATCGATCAGGCGATGCGCATCGCGCCGAAGAACGCGCGCATCCTGATCGTCGGCGCCTGCATGCAGGAGGACCGGTTTCATCCGATGCTGGGAATCGGACGCGAGCTCAACCTGCAGTTCGCGTTCGGATACGAGCCCGCCGAATTCGGCGCCGCACTTGCCGCGATCGCCGAAGGAAAGGTCGATCTCGCGCCATGGCTGACAGCGACGGTCGGCATCGACGAGATCCCTCGAGCATTCCGAGATCTGGCCAACCCCGAAGACCACGCGAAGATCATGGTGACGCCATGACCGCGACGGAGTCGTTCCCGCGGCAGTACGCGCGCACCCGCCGGTTGACGCTCGGCGAGCCGCGCAACCTCGTCGTGTCGCCAGATGGTCGACGAATCGTGTTCATCCGCAGTCGCGCCGGCGATGACCCCATCAACTGCTTGTACCTGTTGGACGTCGGCACCGGCGAGGAACGCTTGATCGCCGACCCGTTGACACTCCTCTTGGAGGTCGATCCGGACGACATACCGACCGAGGAGCGCGTTCGCCGCGAACGAATGCGCGAGACCGCGTCAGGCGTCACGACGTTCGCCACCGACAAGCAGGTGACGGTTGTCGCGTTTCCGCTCGCCGGTCGGCTGTTCGTCGCTGGACTGATCAGCGGAATGGCACGCGAGCTCGTCGTCGACGGACCAGTTTTCGACCCGCGCCCCGATCCGGGTGCAACGCGTCTTGCCTACGTGTCGGGCAGCGCGCTTCGCATCGCAGAGCTCGACGCGAGTAGTTGGGAGTTGGCCAGCGACGAGAACCCGGATGTGTCGTGGGGATCGGCTGACTACATCGCCGGCGAAGAGATCCACCGATACCGCGGCTACTGGTGGAGTCCCGACGGATCAGCGATCGCGGCGTGCCGAGTCGACGTCGGCTCGGTCGAGCGCTGGTACATCGGTGAGCCCGGCGCACCGGACCAACAACCGCGAGAAGTGCGCTATCCCGCAGCGGGCACGGCAAACGCGGATGTGGAACTGCACGTTCTGGCGCTCGACGGTGGCAGTACGGAGGTCGTGTGGGATCACGATCGATTCCCGTACCTCACGGCAGTGCACTGGGCGTCCGACGAGCGGTTGTTGCTGTCCGTCCAATCGCGCGATCAACGCGACCTCGAGGTGCTCGAGGCAAACCCGACGACGGGCGACACGACCGCGATCTTCTCGGATCACGACGACTACTGGGTGGAGCTCGTGCCCGGGACGCCGCACGAGTTGGACGACGGCAGGCTCGTGATGGCCGGCGATCGCGGCGGGATGCGGCGGCTGATCGTCGGCGGCGAAGTGGTGACGCCCGAAGACCTCCAAGTGCGAGCGGTCGTCGCGGTCGACGGAACCTCTGTCGTCGTTCTCGGCAACCATCCGGACGACGCGACGGTGCAAGACGTGTGGCGCTGGACCGACTCGGACCTCGTTCGGATCACTGAGGGACCGGGGCTCCATCATGCGGTCATCGGCGGTGGCACGACGGTTCTGCGGAGTACTTCGCTGGCTGCACACGGCGCGGTGACGAAGGTGATCGGCGGGCCGGTGATCGCTTCGTTCAGCGAGGCGCCGCTGATCGATCCGAACGTGTCCCTCCACCACTACGGCGATCGCAAGCTGGCGACTGCTGTCCTGCTGCCCCACGATCACGACGGCTCGCGGCTGCCGGTTCTGCTCGACCCATACGGCGGCCCGCACGTTCAGTACGTGTTGGCATCGCGCACCCGGTATGCGCTTTCGCAATGGTTCGCCGACCAAGGATTTGCCGTCGTCATCATCGATGGTCGCGGCACGCCTGGGCGTGGAAGCGACTGGGAACGCGCCGTCTACCTCGATCTCGCCACGCTGATCCTCGAGGATCAGATCGATGGCCTCCACGCCGCCGCGAACGACTATCCCCTCGATCTCGACCGCGTCGCGATCCGCGGATGGAGCTTCGGCGGTTACCTCGCAGCGCTCGCGGTGATGCGTCGTCCCGACGTCTTCCATGCCGCGATCGCGGGCGCGCCGGTCACCGACTGGAGGCTGTACGACACGCACTACACGGAGCGCTACCTCGGCGACCCGTCGAC
>DASWRR010000212.1:0-3950 GCA_036403055.1 Ilumatobacteraceae bacterium
TGTTCGCGACTTCGCCATCACCAACAACCAGATCCAGTCGAACGGGGGAACGTACGGCACCGTCCGCATCGGTACTCCCGATCTGCCCGGCAACGCGAACGCGACGAGCAACCACAACGACCGCGTGAACATCGCGAACAACCGACTCGTGGCCAACGCCGGAACGAACCTCGCCGGCGCTCTCGGTCTCTTCGCTGGGTCGAACAACTACACGGTCACGGGCAATGACTTCTGCGGGAACTTCTCGGCCGAGTACGGCGGAGCGATCTCGCACTACGGACGATCCGACAACGGCAACATCACGCGCAACCGGATCTACTACAACCAGGGCTACGACGAAGGTGGCGGCGTCTTCGTCGCCGGTGCGCTCCCCGCGAACAACCTCCAACTGAGCCCCGGTGCCGGAACCGTGACGATCGACGGCAACACGTTGATCTCCAACCAGTCGAACGACGACGGTGGCGGACTGCGATTCCTGATGGCCGGCAACTTCGCCGAGCTCGTCGAGAACAACATCATCGCCAACAACCTGTCGACCCACGAGGGTGGCGGCGTTGCGCTCGACGACTCGACGAACGTCACCCTGGTCAACAACACCATCGTCAAGAACATCACGACGGCGACCGCGGCAACCAACGGTGCGCTGGCGGACGGCATCAAGCCGGCAAACCCAGCAGGCGTCTCGTCCGGCGGCAACTCGACGTTGTTGCAGAACACGCTGCCGAACAACTCACCGAACTGGTCGAAGCCGAGGCTGTTGAACAACATCTTCGCCGACAACCGCGCCGGATGGGCCGTCCTGCCGTCGGTGATCAACTTCAACGAGAGCGCCATCCACGGCATCGGTGATTCGACGGACAGCGTCACCACGATCCAACGATGGGATGTGGGTGTGTCCTCTTCTGCAGGACTGTGCAACGCCTTCGATCGCATCAGCAACACGTGTGGCAGTCCGTTCTCGTTCGACGGTGCGTCGAACACGACCAACGCACTCGCAACAGCGGACCTGCAACATGCCGATGGCGCCTACAGCTACGTCGCCGATGCCGGCAACAACATCTCGCCGGCAGTGAACGGAACGGCGTCAGTGGCCAACGGTGGAATCGGCTTCGTCAACCCGCAGGACTTCCTGGTCGACAGCCTGATGTGGCGGGCGAACACGAACGTCTCGTTCCCGGTTCTCGTCGCACACATGGTGCCCGTCAATCTGTTGGCGAACTACCACCTCACGACGAGCTCGAGCCCGACGTGGGCAGTCAACTCCGGTGTGCCGAGCTACATCGCATCGCAGCCGAGCGCGACGATCATGGCACCGAACCACGACGTCGACAACGACAGCCGGCCGTCCGGTGCGTATGAACGGGGTGCGGACGAACTGTTCGTCCCGAGCTCCGTCGACCTCGGCGTAACGCTGACCGACGGCGTGACGACGACGACCCCGGGCGCAGCGCTGACGTACACGCTCGTCGTGTCGAACGCCGGACCGAACACTGCGACCAACGCGCAGCTGACCGATGTGGTGCCGAGCCAGTTGCAGAACGTCACGTGGACGTGCGCAGCGACGGTGGGCGCGTCGTGCGGTGGTGCCACAACGGGTACCGGCGACATCGCTCGCCTCGTGACCATCCCAGTCGGAGGCACCGTGACGTTCACGAGCCATGCGACGGTTCGCAGCACCGCAACGGGGACGATCGCGAACACCGCGACCGTGACGAGGGGCGCCGCCGACCTCGAGGTGAACACCACGAACAACACGGCGACCGACACCGACACCATCCAGGTCGTCGGCGGGGACCTCGCGGTGACGAAATCGGCGAACAAGGCCACGGTGCCTCGCACCGGCACCGCCGTAGCGCGGACGGTGCTCTACACGGTGGTGCTGACCAACAGCGCCGGAGCCAACACGGCAACCGGAGCAACGTTCAACGAAGGCGCCGCGTTCGGCCTCACGTTCAACTCGTGGACGTGTACTGCGACGGCAGGCTCCAGTTGCGGAGGTGCGAGCGGCACAGGAGCGCCGACGAATCGTTCCGTCACGATCCCCGCCGCTGGAACCGTGACGTTCACGGTCAGCGCGACGTTGACGAATCCGTTCTACCCGTTCATCGCGAACTGGCCGGTGATCAACCGAGTGACGCTCGCAGCGCCGTCGGGATTCACGGATGCGACTCCATCGAACAACGCGGCGACCAGCACGGTGACGGTGACGGCATGAACCGGCGGACGCGTGACGACGGAACGAACACAACTCATTCGAAGGGACGGATCGACGTGACGAGCGGGACTGAGGACGGGGCAGGCCGCATGGCGGGTCTCGTCGGGAGACGAAAGTTCTTGGCACTCGGTGGCGCCGGCGCGGCGGTGCTCATCGGTACAGCCAGCGGCGCAAGAGCATTGATCAACGCCGGCGGTCCGAACGCGACACCGCGGAGCGCTCCGCCGGTCGGCCTCGATCCGGCAACGGGTCGCGAACCGACAGGCATCGCGCCGCCCCGCGGTGGCGTGCGCCACTTCGCCCTCGCCGGGACGGACGGTTGGGTCTCGTTGCCGTCAGCAGCCAACCCTGCGGTCGGCGACAGCAGGGGAGCGGCATCGATCGATCCGTACTTCCCCGACCCACTCGCCGACCCGACCAACACGACCACGTACGCGTTCTGCTTCCGCAACGTCAGCGGTCTCGACCGGTCGCAGGTTGCCGCACAGAAGGGCCACACACAGATCTGCGCTCCGATCGTGTACTCGACGGTCGGCGAGGAGCTGTGGATCGAGTTGACCAACCTCGGCCTGCAACTTCGCCCCGACCTCGTCGATGGCCACACGCTTCACTGGCACGGGTTTCGCAACGCGATCCCGTTCTACGACGGCGTCCCGGAGAGCTCGATCGCGGTGGCCATCGGTCACGACTTCACCTACGTGTACCGACCGCTGGACTCGGGGACGTACATGTACCACTGTCACTTCGAGGACGTCGAGCACGTCACGATGGGCATGCACGGGATCGTCTTCGTGAAGCCGGATCCTGCCGACATCGTCGGGCTCGACGCCCACCCGCACAAGGCGTACGGGATCGCCGACGGCGATGTGTCGGGCGAGACCGGCTACGACCGCGAGTTCGCGATCATGTTGAGCGAGATCGACACTCGTGCGCACTTCGGCGACGCCCACATCCAGGCGACCGATTGGACCGACTTCCACGCCGACTTCTGGACGATGAACGGTCGGGCCTATCCCGACACGCTCGAGCCCAATGGTGTCCGCGACGACCAAGGCCAGCTGTACGCCCAGACCTACGGCGGCATCGTCGGCGGCAACGCGGTGATCAACCGCATCGACGACATCGCTTCGGACGCGGCGCGGTTGTGGAGCAACCCCTTGAGCTCCAGGGTGCAATGCGCACCGGGCGAGCGTGTGTTGATCCGTTTCGCGAACCTCGGCTTCTTGGACCACACGATCGTGTTCCCAGGTCTCGAGGTCGATGTGCTTGGCCGTGATGCTCGCTACGTGCCGCACAGCGCTCAGCGCAAAGCGACCGACAGCATCCAGATCGGCCCCGGTGAGAGCCGCGACGTGTTCTTCACCGCACCCGCGGCCGGCACGTACGCCTTCTACGACCGTGGCCTGTCGCACTACACCGGCAGCGCGAACGGCCACGACGCCTGGGTTGGTGGTCAGCGCAGTGCGATCGAAGTGATCGAGGGGATCGCCCCGCAACTCAAGCCCAACGGCTGGGCCGGCGAGGCCGCATACCCGAACGAGTTCCCGCAAGCCGCGGTGCACACCGCTCCGGCGGTCGTCGCAACCGGGGCCAAGGTGACAACCGGTTCCAATCGAGGCCGGTTCATCAATGGCACGGTCACCGTTGACTACGCCCACAATCCAGATACGAGCCTGGCGAACCTGTGGTGGGCGCGCAGGCCGCTAACGGCACCGAACCTGCCGGGTACCGGTGG
>DASWRR010000213.1:0-4781 GCA_036403055.1 Ilumatobacteraceae bacterium
ATCCGATCCCACTCGTCGATGGAGATCTCCTGGAACGGTCGACGTCCGACGAGCATCGCGGCGTTGTTGACGAGCCCATCGATGTCGCCGACCTCGTGGAAGAGGGCGACGACATCTTGCTCGTCACTGACATCGCAGACGATGTCGCAGTCCGGCAAGATGTCGGTGGACGTGACGTCGGCGCCGCGCTCGCGCAGCTCGCCGACGAGGCGCGCACCGATGCCGCGCGCTCCGCCGGTGACGACGATTCGCTTTCCCTTGACGCTCATGCGGTCGCAGCACGCTCCAGGATCGTCACGACGCCGCGCGTTCCATCGACCTCGATCTTGTCGCCGGTCTTGATGCGCAGCGTGGCGACCGACGTGCCGACGACGCACGGGATCCCGTACTCGCGGCTGACGGTTGCCGCGTGGGTCAGCGAGCCGCCTCCGTCGCACACGCAGGCACCGATGATCGCGAACGCTGGCGTCCAGTTCGGTGATGTCGCCTCGGTGACGAGGATCTCGCCTTCTTCCAGATCGAACAGCTCGGTGGCCGAGACCATCACTCGGGCAATGCCGGTGTATGTGCCGGCCGACGCGGGGAAGCCGTTGAGCGTCGTCGTGTGCGGATCGGCCTTGAGCCCGGCGAAGTAGTGGCTGTGCATGCCGAAGATCTCGATGAGCACGGGGTCGGCAACCTTCTCCGGCACCGTCCCGACGACCTTCGGGATCACACCACGAAGCGATTGGTAGTGGTCGTAGTACTCGTGACGCGCGGTCGCAATCGACTGCTTGTCCTTCCACATCACGTCGCCACGGCACACTTCCATCAGCTCGGGGAAGAACAGGAACGTCGTGTCGTCGTACGTGTCGGATCCGACCGCCTCCGCCGCGGCCAGCGCGCCACGGCGCATCGGGATCGAGGAGCGCAGGTCGATGTAGTAGTTGTGATCCTCGTTCCACCACGCGAAGTTCGCGACGCTGCAGATGCCGAGCAGTTCGTTGAATGCCGCGAGCTCGCCGCCGTTCAACTTCGAACGGGCCGCATCGATGGCTTCGTCGCGCTCACGGTGAGAGTCCGCCAAGGAGCCGTCGAAGTCGTGACGCTCCTCCATCTGGACGAAGTTGCGCAACTGGCCGAGCGGTGACGATTGATCCTCGATCCACGACGGGATGTTGATGTCGGCAATACCTTCGGTGCGCCATCCGTACACCTTCAAGAAGTCGTCGAACTTGGTGAGCCAGATCGACGCGTTTCCGCCGGCAACGGACAGCGCCGTGCGGATCTTGTCCGGTTCGTTGTCGAAGTGCTCGACGATGCCGAGGCGCTTGGCCTCATCCGCGAGGTCCCACATGGCGCGGTCCGTTTCCATGATCTTGGAATCACGGCCTTGCAGCATCTTGGCGATATTCCCCGGATCGATCCCGTTGCCGGCGCACAGTCCGTAGAGCTGCAAGTAGATGGCCAGCAGCGGATACATGATCTCGAAGTGGATCTCCCAGGCGCGTGTGTTGAAGGTGCGAGCGTCGGTGATGTATTGGCCGATCTCGGCCAACGACTTGCCGGCGAAGTCGTAGCTCTCGAAGTAGCCGAGCCCGAGCTCCAACTCCCACTTGCGCTCCTCCCAGATCGCGTCGAAGTTTCCGAGGAACCTCGGCATGTTCTTCTCGATTCGAGCGGCGCGATAACCGATCTCCCACTGTGATTCGATGGGCACCTCGCCCTCGTACAGGAACGGGCCGCCCATGCGTTGCACCAAGCCGCCGGCGGGTGGCAGAGGGAGTTGGTGCGCGGCGAGCTGCGTCGACCAGGCCGCGCCGCTGACGAATTGGAAACCGAGCGGCGAGAAGCCGCGCGGCCAGTGGAAGTCGACGAACCAGAAGCGCGATTCGTCCTCCTTGCGGAACGGTCCCGACTTCAGTCGCAGCCATGGATTGTCGATGTGCTCGGGCTTCCACCCCGGATACCAATCGAGGAACTGGTCGACGGGAACGATCTCTGCCATGGTGTGACCCCCAAGTAGTCGATGCTCGATACCCGTCCCCAGACACGGGCTGCGAGCGGCGATGCTATATCACGCAGTTCGAATCACTCACGTCCGTTCACCAGCACTGCAACGACAGGGGTGGCCAACTAGCTTCGCTCGGGTGACCGAGATGAACCTCCTTGAATCCGCCGTCGAAGCCGCTCGTGCCGGTGGCGAACGATTGATGGAGGGCTTGCTGCGTCCGCCCGAGATCCACCAGAAGTCGGCGCGCTCCAACATCGTCACGTGGGCCGACGAAGCGGCCCACGACACAATCGTTTCGTTCCTGCTCGGTCGCTATCCGGACCACGCGATCCTCGGTGAAGAAGGGTCCGCCGGAACGATCGACGGGCCGTACACGTGGATCGTCGATCCGCTCGACGGCACCTCCAACTATGCGCGTGGCATGTCGCCATGGGGCGTCTCGATTGCGGTCCGCGAAACCGACGGACCGCTGCTCGCCGGCGTCATCCTCGACCCACTGCGAGGTGAGATGTTCGCCGTCGAACGCGGCGGCGGCACGACGCATCGTCCGAGCGATACCCGCGATGTCGGCAAGGCGCTGATCGCGACGGGCCTGCAGAACGACGATCCTTCGGTGATCCACGAGTACTCGCTGCGCATCGAGCAACTGCATCTGCACTGCCGTGGGACTCGATCGATCGGCTGCCCGTCGTTCGCTCTCGCGTACGTCGCAGCCGGCAAGCTCGACGCCTTCGTCGAGAAAGATGCAACCTACGCATGGGACGTGGCCGCCGCCGTGCTGCTGCTCGAGGAAGCCGGCGGCGTTGCGACCGACTTCGACGGCGGCGCCGTGAACATCGGCCCCGGGATCTCCAACATCGTTGCGGCGAACCCGCAGATCCATGCCGACCTCCTCGAGATCGTCAACCTGCGCCGAACCTGATTCGGTGCCCCGGTCGCGACCCGGTCCGCCCGCCCCGCCCCCGCCCGCCGCCCCTCCCGAATCGTCAGTGACGAAACTCCGCCACGAGGTGTGAGTCCGATCTCGCGCCCGGCGCAGTATCCGACTCACGCCAGCACTGCCCACGTCCCTCCCGAATCGTCAGTGACGAAACTCGACCTACGGGAGGTGTGAGTCCGATCGCGCGTCTGGGCGCGGTATCCGACTCACACCTGCGCTGATCCCGTCCGTCGTGAATCGTCAGTGACGAAACTCGGTGGCGCGCTGGGGTTACGTCACTGACGATTCGCCAGGGGCCGGGACAGGAAGGGGCGCCGCGCGAGAATGGCGGTGTGGGACGTGTCGTAGCCAGCCTGATCGGCGCGGAGGATGTCGGGCGCGAGAATCGGCCGACGGAGACGTCGCCCGTAGTGCCGCGCCGGCGCGGAACCGTCGACCGGGAGAGGTCGACATGACGCATCTCGACTTGGGGGTTCCCGTCGTGGAACTGGCGTCCGCCGTGTCACTGCACCACGGCGTCGAATACGCGGTTGTCGAAGGGTTCCGGCCGCTGTTGCTCGACCTCTACCTGCCGTCCGCCGGCGGCCGGTCGGGCGCGGCGATCGTCTACCTCCACGGAGGCGGTTGGGCTGTTGGCAGCCGCCGGCGATTCGGTCGGGCGTTCGCGTCGTGGTCGCCCACGCCGTTCGAGCGGCTCGCTGCTGCCGGGTTCGCCGTCGCATCGGTGGACTACCGGCTCAGCGGCGAGGCGTGCTTCCCCGCTCAACTCCACGACGTGAAGGCGGCAACTCGATGGTTGCGTGGGAATGGGTCCCGCGTCGGCATCGACCCTGGAAGGGTCGTTGCGTGGGGTGAATCCGCCGGCGGACACCTGGCGATGCTCGCCGGCCTCACTGGCGACTCTGCCACGCTCGAGGGAACAGTCGGCGAATTCGTGACCGAGAGCAGCGCAGTCGCTGGCGTTGTCGACTGGTATGGCCCGATGAACCTGCTCTCACTCAGTTCGCAGCACAGCGAGGAGAGCGACAAGCGACCGGATGAACTCGGCTCGTGGGAGTCGTCGATGGTCGGATCGCCGCTACAGGCCGACCCTGTCCGCACGCTCGCCGCGAGTCCGATCTCGTACGTCCGCGCCGACGCGCCGCCGGTCCACATCCACCACGGCACTGCGGACACGCTGGTTCCATTTGCCCAGAGCGTCGAGTTCGTCGAGGCTCTGCATGGCGCGGGCGGCGACGTCGAGTTCATCGCGGTCGACGGCAGCGATCACTTCTGGACGGGCGCGCCCGACGTCGCGGCGATCTTCGAGAGGTCCCTCGACTTCGCGCTCCGGGTCAGCGGTTCGTCATGACAGCGCGGGGATGACCTCGTTGGCGAACATTCGCATCGATCGATGCGTGTCCTCGTTGCTCATTCCCGGCTGACGCATCTGCAGCGCGAGTTGAGTGATTCGCCCGAGGTGCCCATCGACGAACGGTCGCAACTTCGCGACGACGTCGTCCGGACTGCCGACCGCGGCGAACCAGAAACCAGCGTTCCCCGTGCGCAACATCTCTTGCGTGATCCGCGCGTCGGCAGGTGCGGGTTCGCCTTGGAGGTTCTTTCGCATCTGGTAGAAGTTCACGAAGTACTCGATGCCCGCACCGGCGATCTCCCACGCCCTGTCGGTCGTGTCGGCGACGCACACCGGGACCATCACGGACACTGCGTAGTCAGCCGGGTTACGGCCGCACGCCTCGAGCGCGGCGTCGTAGCCGGCGTTGAACGGCGCGATCAGGTTCATGCCGCGCTCGGCAGCACGTGCAAGGTTCCGCGGACCCATCCCACCCCACCACATCGGCAGCGGCT
>DASWRR010000214.1:0-4216 GCA_036403055.1 Ilumatobacteraceae bacterium
GATCTCGGAACGGTGCCGATCAATCCGGCAACGATCCTCGGCCGCAACCTGACGATCGTCGGTGTCGCGGGCGAGGACGCTCGTGCGTACGACTCGACCCTCGCGATGCTCGCCGCACACCACGAGCGGGTGCCGTTTCACCGAGCAGTCACTCACACCTTCCCGCTCGAGCAGGCCGACGTGGCGATGCAGACGGCGCTCGGCGCGGACACTGCGATGAAGGTGGTGCTGGTTCCACACGGCGATCACATGTGATCGGCGAATGATTTCGTTCACGAATCGGCGCCAAAAGGTCTTTCGTCGCCGCGACACGGGTACAGGTGGAGATGATGCGTTCACCTGGTGTCACGACGGCGATCGGCTCGCGGCCCGAGATGTCCGCCCCGGAAGGGCGGGCATCTCGCCGTCGATACGGTGCCGCCTACAAGCTCGAGATCCTCGGCGAGTACGACGCACTCGACCGCGACGGCAAAGGCGAGCTGTTGCGGCGCGAGGTGCTGTACACGTCGCTGCTCTCGGAGTGGCGCAAGCAACGTGATCGCGGCGCCATCGAGGCACTCGCTGGAAAACCCGGAAGGCCGCCGCTCGATCCTGTCGAACGCGAGAACACGCGTCTTCGTCAACGTGTCGAGCGACTGGAAGGTGATCTGTCGCGAGCGCGATCGGTGATCGAGGTGCAGGGAAAAGTCTCGGCGCTGTTGGAGGAGCTCGTCACCGGCAGCGCATAGATCAAGTTCGCCGAGACGAGATGATCGAAGGCGCGATTCGCGACCTCACCGCGCTGGTCGGAACCAGTGCTGCATGCGCTGCGGTCGGCCGGACGCGCCAGACGCACTACCGATGGCGACGCGAGATCGCCGCGACCGGGTAGGCCGACGCACCGCGCTAACCCGCGGTGGCCGTCCAACCGGCGAACGCGTCGATCATCGCGTGGACATCGCCGAGCGGATACAAGATCGGACACGTGCATCCGTTGCGGATGTAGTGCGAGACCCGTTCGCGAGCCTCAGCGGGAGTACCGGACGCCGTCAACATCTGCACGATCTCGTCAGGCACCAGCTTCGACGCGGCGACGACCTGGTCGTGCGTTGCCGGCCACGTCAACACTTCGCCGACGCGGTCGAGAAGGCTCTGTGGAACGCCGGACGCCTTCATGATGTGCGGTTGCTGGCCGAGGTACTGCGTCACCATCAGCCGCGCCATGTCGAGCGCGGTGTCGTGGTCTTCGTGCACGGAGCACACGACGAGCTGCGGCCGATCGATGTCGTCGAGGGTGCGCCCTGACCGCTCGAGCCCGACCTGCAACGCCTCGATCGCCTGCTGGTTGTACTCCGGGGATACGAGGTAGTTCAGGACGACGCCATCGGCGATCTCGCCCGTGAGCTCCATCATCTTCATTCCGGTCGCGCCGATGTAGATCGGGACGTCCTTCGGTCGGCGCTCCTGGTACACGTAGTCGAGCTCGACGCCGTCGAGGTGCACGAACTGACCGTCCATCGTCACGCTCTCGTTGTGCAACAGCGCACGAACGGCAGTCACCACTTCCCGCATCGCTCTCAGCGGACGGTCGCGTTGGATGCCGACCTTCGCCGCCAACGGATCCCACCACGCGCCGATCCCCAGCACGATGCGGCCCGGAGCGAGGTCGTCGAGCGTCGAGAACGTCGACGCCAGCCGCGCCGGATTCCGTGTCCAGCAGTCGACGACACCCGAGCCGATCGTGATCTTCTCAGTCACGGATGCGAACGCAGCCATCGGCACGACTGCATCGCGCACGAGACGGCTATCGGCTTGCCACACCGCGGTGAACCCCTTCGATTCCGCGTACTTGGCGAACTCCATGCCCTCGCGGATCGGGTGAGCGTCTTGCAGGTAGATGGCGGCTGGCGTGGTCATTGGATCCCTTCGCGGTCGAGGTTGGTCACAGCTTGGCAAACAGGCGTGACGCCTGCTCGGCCGCTTTGGCGCGGACCTCGTCGAGGTCGACGCGCGTCGGCCTGCCGTCACGCACGACCACCTCACCGGACGCGAGCGTGACGTTGACGGCGCGGACGCCGGGCGTGAACGCCGTGTGCCACGGGCTGTCCGCGTGGTCGTAGTTGTACTCGACCCTGTCGTCGCGACATTCCGGGAAGAAGCGATAGCCCTCTTCCAACCAGGACCACACGGTGTCCGGCGATGCCGCGACGTCGAACTCACGGAGGCGGACGTACGCGAGCCGGGCTTCTTCGAGCATGTCTGCGCCGATCCCGTCCGTTCCCAGCACGATGGCGTTCCGGCGCGTCGTCGGCGTCGCGTAACCGACCGCGTTGTTCATGTTCGAGCGCGGATTGTGCGCGATCGTGCCGGGCAGATCGCGGTCGAGGTGCACGCAGTGAACGAGCAACCAATCGGCGGCGGCAAGCGGTTCGAGCCTCGCGCCCGCGTCTCGGTCGGCGGTGCCCTCGGCGACGTGGATGTGCACGCCGACACCGAGATCCGTTGCAAGTCCCGCGGCAGCCGCCAACGTCTCGTCTCGACACGTGAACGCGGCATGCACGCCGACCATTCCTCGACCACCGGACCTCAGGAAGCGCTCGTTCTCGGCGAGCCCGCGGGCAGCCTCGCCCTGACCGTGGCGATCGGTGACGCCGTACGCGCAGTTGACGCGCACGCCGACCGCGGCACATGCGTCGGCAATGATCGACAGGCTGCCGTCGATCATCGAGGGACTTTCGTGGTGATCGATGATGCCAGTGGTCCCGGACAGCAACGCCTCGGTCGCGCCGAGCATCGCCGACCAGTGGATCATCTCCTCGTCGAGCGCGACATCGAGCCGCCACCAGACCTGCTCGAGGATCTCGATGAAGCTGCTCGGCTGCTTCGGTGGCGCGGGCATCCCTCGAGCCAGCGCCGAGTACAGATGGTGGTGCCCGCACACCAACCCGGATGTGACTGTGCCCACTAGTGCGACTCGGGGTCGTGGTGCGTCGCCGCCGGCTCGATGACGCCGCGTTGCTCGGTGATGCGGCCGTACACCTCGGGCCGTCGATAGCGATCGAAGTCGAACAACGTCTCCTTGTACCGCTTGCACCAGTCGAGGTCGCAGCGTGCCACGACGAGCTCGTCGCCGGCGGTGAACGCCTGCGCAACGATCTGCCCGCTCGGCGCGATGATCACCGACTGGGCCAGCGAATCAACGCCTTCCTCGACACCACCCTTCGCCACACCGACGACCCACGTGCCGTTCTGGTACGCGCCGCTCTGCATCACGAGTGCGTTGTGGAACCCTTGCAGGATGTCCTGGCTGGGATCGGGCACGTAGTGGATCGGCGTGTTGTATCCGCAGAGGATCATCTCGACGCCCTGCAGTCCCATGACGCGGTAGCTCTCCGGCCAACGGCGGTCGTTGCAGATCATCATTCCGACGAGGCCACCGAACGCACGCCACACACCGAAGCCGTCGGGCGAGGGCTCGAAGTAGTAGCGCTCGGCGTGTTGGAAGGGACGATCGGGCTCGTTGTGCTCGTGCCCGGGCACATGCGTCTTGGTGTACGTCGCGACGATCGAACCGTCGCGCTCGACGAGCGTCTGCACGTTCCATCGGTGGCCCGCCTCATCGAGGAGCGCGTAGCCGAGGCAGAAGCCGATGCCGAGTCGTCGGGCCTCGTCGAAGAGCGGCTGCGTTGCCGCGTTCGGCATCGAACGCTCGTACCAATGATCCGCTTCGGTGATGTCGTCGACGAACCATCGCGGGAAGAACGTCGTCAGTGCGAGCTCGGGGTAGACGATCAGCTCGACGCCGTGATGCGCTGCTTCGTGCAGCAGATCGAGCATCCGACACACGACCTGTTCGCGCGTGTGCTCGCGTTGCACGGGCCCGAGCTGCGCAGCGGCAACCGTGACGATTCGTGACACTGCGCACCTCCCTACAAACGTGAACGAAACGTAAAGCTATCCGCGGTACTCGACGTACCCCAGCGACGGCATCACGTCACGCTCGTAGGCCCCTGGCGACGACGTTGCGGGTCACTTGTCCGACGATCGGATCGCCGGCGAGACCGAACACCCAATCGGTCGAGCCGACGGTGACGACCTCGCCTCCCTCAGCACCGAACGGTCGGCAGGTCAACATCACCGCGTTGCCATGACGGCAGCGGGCAAGCGAGTCGTCGTCGACACGGCCGTACAACCTGGAGGCGACGAACTCGAGGTCGCCCTGGTCGTCGAGTGCGGC
>DASWRR010000215.1:0-3471 GCA_036403055.1 Ilumatobacteraceae bacterium
CGAAAGACTTCCGGCTCGCTGAACGGCTCGGTGACGTACCACCCGCGGTCACGTTCGTAGATGAGCGGCGGATTGAGGCACTCCTCGATGGTCGTCCAGATGGAGAACGACGGCGCGAAGTCGTAGCCGTCGACGGAGAGATTCGCGCCATCGCGGGTACCGAGTTCGTCGATGTCGCTGAACAGGTGGTCCGCGGCATACCGGGCGAATACGTCGGAAAGCCCTGGTTCGACGCCGATGCCGACGAGGGCGAGGCGGCCGGCCTGCACCCACTGGTCCTCGACCGCGAACTGCTCGTCGCCGAGCTTGACGCCGGTCAGCTCGTACGGCTTGTCCGGGTGACGCGCCGACAGGCTCATCGCCATGTCGAGGTAGTCGGCGCCGCCCGCCATCGCGCCGTTGAAGATCGGCATGACGAAGCGCGGATCGACGGCGTTCATCACGTGCGTAATGCCATGCAGGCGAACGAGTTCCGCAATGGAATCCGCAGAGGTGGCGTCGACTCGTGCCGAGCTGAACCGCGGGTCGCCGACCGCGTCCGCGGCCGCCGTGGCGCGTTCGCCGTCGTAGTCGCACACCACGATCTGCTCGAAGAAGTCGCGGCGCACCGCGATCGAACAGAACGCCGAGCCAACCCCGCCCGCGCCGACCAACAGAATTCTCATGCCGTAGAACGTACCAACTACCGCGGATTCGGTGTCAAACCGCTCGATGGGCGACTGAATCCTCGCCCAAACTGCTAAATGGCGACTGAAAGCGTAGCGAGCCCGCGCAGGGTAACGTTCGGTTTGTAGACCGGTTCGCCCACCAGCCGAGCGTCGGGGAATCGCGCGGTGACCGCCGACAGTGCGACCCTCGCCTCGAGCCGGGCCAGCGGCGCGCCGAGGCAGAAGTGCACGCCGTGGCCGAATGCCAGGTGCCGGATGCCGTCACGATCCGGGTCGAAGACGTCGGGTCGTTCGAAGGCACTCGGGTCGCGTTGGGCAGCCGAGAACAGCAGCATCATCGTGTCGCCGTTGGGGACGGCGACGCCGCCGACCGTCATGTCGTCGGCTGCCACGCGGCCGACGAGTTGCACGGGTGGGTCGTACCGCAACGTCTCCTCGATGATCGCCGACGCACGCTCCGGATCGGCGGACAGTTCGCCCCAGTACCGGGGATGCCGCAGCATCGCCAGGACCGCGTTCGCGATCAGGTTCACCGTCGTCTCGTGACCCGCGATCAGCAGCAGGTTGCACGTCGCGACGATCTCGTCGGTGCTCAGCTGGTCGCCTTCCTCCTCGGCGGCGATCAGTGCCGAGATGAGGTCGTCGCGGGGGGCGGCGCGTCTCTGCTCGACGAGGTCGCCAAGGTAACCGCGCAACCACTTGCCTGCCGCCAGGCGCTCGGGAAAGCCCGTGGACGTGCCGGTGAAGGCGATGAACGGATCGAGCCCCTGGCCTAGAAGTGCTGATGCGGCAGTGAATTCCGGCTCGTCCTCGATGGGCACGCCGAGCATCCGGCAGATCACCGCGACCGGCAACGGATGGGCGAGGTCGGCGATCACCTCGAATCGGCCAGCAGCGACGACGCCGTCGAGCAGCTTGTCTACCAGCGCGGCGACGAAGCCCTCGAGTCCGCGGACCACCTTAGGTGCAAACGCTTGTTGCGCAAGCCTTCTCAGCCGGGTGTGGTCCGGCGGATCGAGGAAGAGGAAGCCCGGTTGCCCGAAGGGACGCGGATTGCCTCCCTCGGCGATCTGGCGCTGGGCGGCGGTAGACTTCAGTCGATCGACGGCCGTCGCCGGATGACGCAAGACGTCACTGCAATCCTGGAATGACGAGAAGACCGCGAGGTTGCCCTCGGGCAGGAGCATCGGTCCGCGCTCGCGGATCTGCCGGTAGATCGGATAGGGATCGGCGCGGTTCTCGGGCTCGAGCAGCCGGGCCAACAATCCCTGGGATTCCGTTGCGGTCGTCACCCATTCATTGTGCAGCCGCGTAGTACCGGCCAAGGACGTGCTCGCGGAGCTCGTCGAATCGCCCCGAGACGATCGACTCGCGGATCTGATCGACGAGCCGGATGACGAACCGCTCGTTGTGAATGGTGCACAGCGTCGAGGCCAACATCTCCTTGGCCTTGAACAGGTGGTGGACGTACGCGCGGGTGTAGTGCGCGCACGTATAGCAGTCGCACCCGGCATCGATCGGTCCGAAGTCGCGGCGGTTGCGCGCCGTCGTGATGTTGTACCGTCCGGCCTCCGAGTAGACGGCGCCGTTGCGAGCCACGCGGGAGGGTGACACGCAGTCGAACGTATCGGCGCCAGCAGCCACCGCAGCGAACAGATCGTCGGGCTCGCTAATGCCCAGCAGATGCCGCGGCTTGTCCTCCGGCAACTCCTCGGTGACCCAACCGACGATGGTCGCGAGGTTCTGCTTCTCCAGCGCCCCGCCGATGCCGTAGCCGTCGAAGCCTCGGCCGGTCTCGTCGACGATCTCGGTCAGCCCCCTCGCGGCCTGCCTGCGAAGGTCCTCGTACTGGGCGCCCTGCACGACGCCGAACAGCGCTTGCGGCGGCTTGTGGGCACGCTCGATGCCGAGCCGTCGGTGCTCGGCGAGACAGCGCACCGCCCAGTCGTGGGTGCGTTGCACCGATCGTTCCTGGTAGCCGCGGGTGTTGACCAGCGTGGTCAGTTCGTCGAACGCGAAGATGATGTCCGCACCCAGCTGGTGCTGGATGTCGATCGAGCGCTCCGGGGTGAAGCGATGGGTCGAGCCGTCGAGGTGCGAGCGAAAGGTGACGCCGTCGTCGTCTACGTGGGCGAGGCGCTCCTTGCCGTCGGCGATGACGTCGTCGGCCTGGACACGCTCGGTATCCATGGCGAGCACCTTGCGAAATCCCGCGCCGAGGGACAGCACCTGAAACCCGCCGCTGTCGGTGAACGTGGGCCCTGGCCAGTTCATGAAGGCACCGAGACCGCCCGCCGAGTCGACGATGTCGGGCCCCGGCTGGAGGTAGAGGTGGTAGGCGTTCGCTAGAACCGCCTGAGCACCAAGCTCTTTCATGGTCTCCGGCAAAACCGTCTTGACGGTCGCCTGCGTGCCGACCGCGATGAACGCAGGGGTGCGGATCTCGCCGTGCGGCGTCCGGATCACGCCGACCCTGCCGCTTCGCCCAGGCAGCTCCACTTCGACGGAGAAGAACTGCTCGCTCATCGGCCAACACTCTCACACGCGGCACGCCGCCGGTCGTCAGCAAATCATTGGCAAATACAAGATCAATTTTTCGAGCATTTCGGTGACCGCAGGTCAGGGCCACCCCATACTGCTTGCTGACGCTCCGTCGGTGTAGACGGATCGCATGATCAGTGGGAGTGGAAATGAACCGTGGCTTAGTCCTAGCCGTTGGTGGTGCTGCGATCGTCGTGGCTGGTTTATCGGGTTGTTCGAGTAGTAGTGGTGGCGGAACCGGCAGCACGACCAGCGGCGACGT
>DASWRR010000216.1:0-3180 GCA_036403055.1 Ilumatobacteraceae bacterium
TAGGGCGACGGTCTAAAGTCCCCTTTGACATTTGGGAAATGTAGACGATCTTGGTGTCCGACTCCTGCCATCGGTGCGGGAGCTGGGGACAGAGGGACGACAAGATGACTCGCAAGCACCTGTATTCAGCGCGCCTTTTTGCACGAAGGGAGGCGGCGCTCCATCGGAAACAGGGCTCAGAGCATCGCCCCGCCGGTTCGAGACTGCGCGGCAAGTTGGGGAGGGTCGGTGCGATTGCCGCCGTCCTCGGGCTGGTCGGGACCGGTCTGGTCAGCGGATTGAGCGGTACTGCGAGCGCTGTGCCGGCACCCACGGGGAACGGTTTCACGGTGACGCCGTCCGACCTCGCGTTCATCCTGAAGCAGATCAAGATCGCCGAGCACCATGCTGCGACTCGGACGACGGACAATCCCTGCGGAACGTTGGTCGGGCCCGGTCCCGACCAGATCCCGGATCGCCTGTCGTCGTACGGCCTGAGGACCGTCGACGGGTCGTGCAACGACCTGTTCCCGGGCCGGGAGAAGTTCGCCGCGGCCGACGTGCCGTTCCCGCGTCTCACGACGCCGGTCTTCCGCGACGCCGACAACTCAACGAGCTACAAGCAGAAGTCGGGCATCGTCATCGATGCGCAGCCGCGCGTCATCAGCAACTTGATCGTCGACCAGACGGGCAGCAACCCCGCGGCCGTTGCTGCGGCGAAGTTCCCGGTCCGCACCCAGAACAACACCGGCATCGACGCATGCACGACCGACCCCACGCCGGCACTACCTGACGGCGTGCCAGCGGGTTGCACGCCGACGCACGAGACGTTGTTCATCCCGAACGTCACCACCGACGTCGGGCTTTCGCCGCCGTACAACAGTCTGTTCACGTTCTTCGGCCAGTTCTTCGATCACGGCGTGGACCAGACCGTGAAGAGCGGCGGCACCGTGTTCGTGCCGCTGCAGGATGACGACCCGCTGATCGCCGGACCTGATCACATCTTGGGCAACGGCGACGACCTGGCGCCGAGCCTGCGGTTCATGGTGCTGACTCGAGCCCAGAACCAGCCCGGCCCAGACGGGATCCTCGGTACCGCCGACGACATCCAGAACGCCAACAACACCGACAGCCCGTGGGTCGACCAGAGCCAGACCTACACGTCGCACCCGTCGCACCAGGTGTTCCTGCGCCAGTACGTCAACAGCACCGATGGCAAGCCGGTCCCGACCGGCAAGCTCCTCGGCGGTCTCGATGTCGACGGCGACATCACCACTGCATGCACCGCGACCGCAACATGTCTCAACGACGGCAACGCCAAGACCGGCAGCATCTCGACGTGGGCTTCCACCAAGAAGCAGGCCGCTGATCTGCTCGGCTTGCAGCTGCAGGACAAGGACGTCACCAACATCCCGATGCTGGCGACCGACCCCTACGGCAACTTCATCCCGGGCCCCGCTCGCGGCCTGCCGCAGTACGTCACCGCTTCGGGTCTCGTCGAGGGTTGCCGCGTCATCGATGCGCCTTCCTGCGTCGGTCCCGTGCCCGTGCCTGCCGACAACTTGCACTTCGACACGCCGTTCCTGACCGACATTGCGCACAACGCCGATCCTTCACCGGATCCCGTCACCGGCATTGCGCCGCGACCCGACGACGACACCGTCGCGAACCTCGACTTCGCTCACCAGCCGACTGGTACGTACGACGATGAGATGCTGAACGACCACTTCACCTGCGGTGATGGCCGTTGCAACGAGAACATCGCGCTCAGCACGATCCACCAGATCTTCCACCACGAGCACGACCGGCTCATCGACTACATCAAGAACGTCTTGACGACCGACACGTCGGCGAGCGGCGTCGCGGCACTCGCCCAATGGAAGCCGGGTGGACCCAGCGTCGCGCCCGACGGATGGAACGGCGCACGTCTGTTCCAGGCCGCCCGGTTCGTCACCGAGATGGAGTACCAGCACCTCGTGTTCGAGGAGTTCGCCCGCAAGATCCAGCCGGCGATCCGTCCGTTCCACGTGTACAACCCCGACTTCAACGCGGCCATCCCGGCCGAGTTCGCCCACGCGGTCTACCGCTTCGGCCACTCGATGCTCGATGACGCCGTTGCCCGCAGTGGCCCGGACAAGAACGCTCAGGGAACCCTCGTCGACCACTCGCTCCCGTTGCTCACTGCGTTCTTGAACCCGCCGCAACTGTTCCAACAGAACACAGGTGGTGGGACGATTCTGTCGCCCGAAGCGGCGGCAGGCAGCATCGTGATGGGGTCCGCGGACCAGGTGGGCAACGAGCTCGACGAGTTCGTCGTCGAGACGCTGCGCAACAACCTGTTGGGCCTTCCGCTCGACTTGCCGACGCTCAACATGACACGTGCCCGTGACGCGGGCATCCCGCCGCTGAACGACGTCCGCCGGCAGATCTTTGCCAAGACGAACGACGGACAGATGACGCCATACACCAGCTGGTCCGACTTCGGGCAGCATCTCAAGCACCCCGAGTCGTTGATCAACTTCGTCGCGGCATACGGGCTGCACCCGTCCATCACGAGCCAGACGACGCTCGCCGGCAAGCGCGCCGCCGCGAAGCTGATCGTTGATCCGGCGAATCCCACAGATCCGACCATCCCGAGCGACGCCGCTGACTTCATGTTCAGCAACGGCGCCTGGGCGAACGACGCGGACGGCGTCACGACCACGGGTCTCGACAACGTCGACCTGTGGGTCGGCGGTCTCGCCGAGGTGACGAACCTGTTCGGTGGTCTCCTCGGCAGCACGTTCAACTACGTGTTCCAGTCGTCGCTGGAGAACCTGCAGGACTTCGACCGGTTCTACTACCTGAACCGGACGCCCGGCATGAACCTGCGTACGCAGCTCGAAGGCAACTCGTTCTCCGAGTTGATCCAACGCAACACCGACGGCACCAACACGCTGAAGGCCGACGCGTTCGCGACAGCCGACTGCAAGTTCCAGCTCTCCAACCTCAACGGCACGCCGGACGGCTTCACCGCGACTGGCGCGACGGTCGCCAACGATCCCACGACGGCGTGTGACGAGTCGGCGCTGCTGACGCGCATGCCTGACGGCACGATCAAGTACAAGGCGGTCAACAGCATCGATCCTTCGGGGATCAACGGCCAGGCGGTCTACAACGGCAGCCCGGGCAACGACCGCGTCATCGGCGGCCTGGACAACG
>DASWRR010000217.1:0-2243 GCA_036403055.1 Ilumatobacteraceae bacterium
TCAGTGACCGCCTCGTGCGACTCCCTGTGTACGCCGGGCTGCGACCGGACGAGCTCGACCGAGTACTGGACGCCGTTCAGCAGTTTCGTCCCTGATGCCCTCCGGTCTCGTCGAGCTGCTCACATGGGACACCGCGTTCTGGGGCGTTCGTGCCGCTCGGTTGCACGTCAGCAACGGCGACGAATTCGACGCTGCTGACCGGGCGTGCGCCGACGACAACATTCGTTGGGCGAGTGTGCTTGTTCCTCACAGCAACGCACCGCTTCTCAACTCCGCCGTGCGTCGCGGCTTCGATGTCGTCGATACGCGCATCACCCTCGTCAGGTCACTCGTTGATCTCAGCGTCCGAACGCAGTTCGATCTCGCCGGTGTCGGCGACATCGCGCAGATCTCGGAGATCGCCGCGACGGCGTTTCGTGTTTCGCGCTTCTTCGTCGATCCGCACCTCGACGACAGCGCGTGCGAACTGTTCTACGAGACGTGGGTGCGCAACAGCTTCAACGGCGAGATGGCCGACGCGACCGTGGTGTCGCGTCACGATGGATCGGTCGATGGATTCATGACACTGCGCTCGCGACCGGACCACACCGCCTCGCTGCCATTGGTCGCGACGCGATCCGATCGCCGCGGGCAGGGTGTCGGACGCCGGCTGCTCAGCGATGCCCTCAGCTGGTTGGCCGATCAAGGTGCGACGACCGTCGACGTCGTGACCCAACTGTCCAACATCGCCGCGGTTCGCCTGTACGAGTCGGCAGGCTTTCAGATCACCGACGCCGGTTTCTGGTTGCACCGCTGGTACTAGCGGTCATCCGTGTGCCGCCGCGTCGGTGACCTCGAACACGTGCACCTGCGCTGCGATCGAACCGACGGTCGACGTGCTGTCGAGCAGCACCTTCTGCGATTCGATGCCGACGGCCGCGAGGTCAGCGAGCACCGCCGGAAGCTCGCCCGGCGCACAGATCACGACGACGTACGGCAGTCGCAGGTCCCTGAGAATCTGCAGGCTGTTCGACGTGATGTCGAACCCGGGGTCGGCGATCGGTTGGTTGATCCAATGGCGCGGCTTGGCGACCTCGACCGAGTACGTCGCGCCGAGTTGATACGAAGGACCGCCCGCAAGAACGAACCCCGATCGCTGCTCGACGGCATTGCCGAGCCGATCCATCTCCGACATGGACCACACGCTCTCGTGAAACACGTCGCGGCCCGACGAATCCGCCCGCGTCCAGACCGTGTCGTACCCAGGGTTCACGCGTTGCTCACCGGACAGCAGCGGTTCGTTCTTCGGATACGCCAACTGGAAGGCGAGGAACGTTGCAACCAGCAGCGCCGCCGGCAGAACCTTGACCTTGTCGAACGAGATCGATGCGACAGCTCCGCCGACGACAAGTGCGATGAGAGCTTGTAGTCCGGACCCGAACCGCCACGGCGAACCGTCGTTGACCCACAACAGCACGACGGCGACGCCGATCCCCGCGACTGCTCGTGGCGAGCACCGGGTGAGGAGCTGATAGAGAACGATCGCCGTCGACACCAGGAGGGGCGGGATCGCGTACGTGAAGTAGTAGTGGATCTCCAGCGTCGTCCCGTCTCGGCCGAACTGATACCACACCTGAAACAGATATTGGATGCCGCAGACGGCGAACGCGAGTGCTTCGACCCGACCGAACGCGGCCTTCTTGAACCGCCACAACAGCGCCGCTGTAGCGAGCACGATCGGCGGTAGGTAGATCCACAGCCGATAGCGCAGCCACTGACGTCGCGGTGACTTGAGCAGATCGTGGATCTTGCTCGACTCCCTGACGAAGTCGACCGTAGGTCCATAGACGTTCGCAATGTCGTAACGGACACGGAAGAACGCCCAGCCGAGAAGGACCACCATCGCGCCACTCGCGGCGATGAACGTGAAGTCGCGAAGTCGTTCGCGGTTCTCGCGTAGCCGAAGCATTCTGGCGAGGAGGATGAAGAACGACAGCGAGACAGCGAAGACGTTGGCGATGCACATCGTGGCGAGCAACACGCCCAGCAGCGTCGAGAAGCGCCAGGTGACCGGCGCATACAACGCGACGACGATCGCCGCGACGCCGGCCGTGACGATGACGAAGTCGCTGTAGTCCACGAACACGGCGCGGAGCACGAGCGGCGAGAAGACGATCACCGTCGACACCACGACGAGGTCGATCAGCCGCAATGCCCGAGCGCCGATGTGGAACAGCGCGAACGTCACGATCGCGAGCGCGAGC
>DASWRR010000218.1:0-7272 GCA_036403055.1 Ilumatobacteraceae bacterium
CCGAGGAACAGCCACATTGCCAGCTTGTTGTTGCTGAGCCCGGTTGAGGTGACGACGTGACCGCCGTGGTCCTCGGTCGTGCGGTCGTGGGCGGCGCGATCGATCACCGAGCGATCGTCGTCGGGTCCTGCGGTGTCGGTGAGCGTTGCCTCAGACACTGGCAAGCTCCCTACCCGGTTCCCCGCCCTGCAACGGCGGGTCGTAGTCGCTGTCGTCGGCGACCGACGGTTCGAGCGCCCATGCGAACATCGCCATCAACAAGATCACGCCGCCGATGACGGTGAGGACCCTCGAGAAGATGATCCCGTACGCCATGATCGGCAACGCGAGCGCCAGCACCATCGGCCAATACGAGGGCGACGGCATGTGAATGTGCTTGTCGGCGTTCGCCTCTTGCTCGGCCTGCAGCTCTTCGGCGGTCCGCACCTTGACGAGGCGGGGGCCGGCGTCGGTGTCGACCTCCTCGTACTTCAGATGGAAGTACTCGTCGAGTGCGTGCACGTGCGGCACCACGTCGAAGTTGTGGACCTTCGGCGGGCTTGTCGTGAGCCATTCGAGGCTCCGCGCATCCCACGGGTCGAGCGGCGCGGCGGCGCCTTTGCGCGTCGTGTGGAACACGTTGACGAGGAACATGAAGATGCCGAGGGCCAGGGTGTAGGCGCCAACGCTCGCCGCCGTGTTCCAGAAGTGCAGGTTGAAGAACCCTTCACCGGTGAGCTTCTCCGGATACACGACCATGCGCCGCGGCTGACCTTGCAACCCGAGGATGTGCATCGGCCCGAACGTCAGGTTCATCCCGATCACCATCAACCAGAAGTTCCACTTGCCGATCTTCTCGCTGAGCATCTTGCCGAACATCTTCGGCCACCAGTAGTAGAAGCCCGCGAAGATGCCGAACACCGCACCACCGAACAGCACGTAGTGGAAGTGAGCGACGATGTAGTAGGTGTCCGTCTGTTGCGTGTCCGACGGCGACACCGAGTGCGTGACGCCAGACAGTCCGCCGATCGTGAACTCGATGATCAGACCGATCGCGAAGAGCATCGCGGTCGTGAAGCGGATCTTGCCGCCCCACATCGTGAGCGTCCAGTTGACGATCTTCACGCCGGTCGGAATCGCGATCAACATCGTGCTGACAGAGAACACCGCCACGCTCACCGGGCCGAGGCCGCTGGCGAACATGTGGTGGGCCCACACGCCCCAGCCGACGAAGCCGATTGCCGCGCCAGAGAAGACCACGAACTTGTAGCCGAACAACGGTTTTCGACTGAACACCGGCAGCACCTCGCTGACGATGCCGAAGCTGGGCAAGATGAGGATGTACACCTCCGGATGCCCGAAGATCCAAAATAGGTGCTGCCACAGCAATGGATCAGCGCCGGCGCCGACGTTGAAGAACTGGGCGCCGAAGTTGCGCTGGAACATCAGCAGGAACAGCGCGACGGTGATGACCGGGATCGCGAAGACGAGCAGGAACTGGACGACCAGGATCATCCACGTGAAGATCGGCATCTTCATCAGCGTCATGCCCGGCGCACGCATGTTGAGGATCGTGACGATGAGGTTCAGCGCACCCGTCAACGAAGCGATACCGGTGATCTGCAGACCGAGCGACCAGAAGTCGATCCCGTGGCTCGGCGAGAACAACGCGTTCGCGTTCGGCTGATACATGAACCAGCCGCCGTCGGCCGCACCACCGAGGAACCACGACGTGTTCAAGAAGATACCGCCGAACAGGAAGCACCAGAAACCGAAGGCGTTCAATCGCGGGAAGGCGACGTCGCGGGCGCCGATCTGGAGTGGCACGAAGTAGTTCGCCCAACCCGCCGCCATCGGCATCACGAACAAGAAGATCATCGTCGTGCCGTGCATCGTGAACATCTGGTTGTAGAGACCGGCGCTGAGGACCTTGTTGTCGGGCGCCGCCAACTGCGTGCGGATCAGCAGCGCCTCGATGCCGCCGATGATGAAGAAGCACAGCGCCGACGCTCCGTACATGAGGCCGAGCTTCTTGTGATCGACGGTGAACAGCCATGAACGCCAGCCAGTGGTGGTCACAGGCCGACGGAAGACTCCATACGCCGACGCCGGAGTGACGAACTGCGGCAGTCCGTCGCCGACGACCGCCGGGACCGTGGAGGGTCGTTCGATGATGGCCACTTGGCTTCCTTATTTCCGCTCGAGGAGGTACGCGACGATCTGGTCGATCTGGTCGTCCGTGAGGTTCAGGTTCGGCATCCCACGATACTTGCCGTTGCTTCGCGCCTTGTCTTCCTCACTGGAGAACATCGGCTTCTTCGCCGGCGCGTTGCGGACCCACTCGCGTAGCTCGGCCTCGTTGAAGCAGTCCGGCGTGACGCCCTTCAGGTACAACGCACCGAACTTGTCGGGACTCGCATCGCGCAGCGCCTTGCGACATGAATCGGTGAGGAGATCGAACGTGGCACCAGCGAACGTCGTTCGGGTCATCAGGTGCGTCAGGTTGGGCGCGTTGCCCGCGACCACGTACAGGTCGGGGAACGAGATCACCGGTTTCGCCGAGTTCGATCCATCAGGGTTCTCTTCCATCAACCCGTTGACCTGATGGCAACGCGAGCACTGCGCTCTGAAGGTGTCCTCGCCCTGCAGACCCTGGGGGTCCGTCGGTTTCGGAGCCGGCGCGAGCTGCTCGCCCACCCATGTCCCGAAGTCGGCAGGGCTGAGCCCGACCGCGTCCATCCGCATGCGCGCGTGGCTGAGGCCGCAGAACTCGGTGCACTGCCCGGAGAAGATGCCGGGGTGGTCGGCTTCCATCCGCAGTGGGTGGATGCGGCCGGGCACGGCATCGCGCTTGCCGTTCAACTTCGGGATCCAGTACGAGTGGATGACGTCGTTGCTGGTGAGGCGCAACAGCACCTGAACCTTCGTCGGCAGCACCAGTTCGCCGCTGGTGACGAGTGGCTCGGCGATCTCGATGCCACCACAGTTCTGAACGGGATATTCGTACTCCCACCACCACTGCTGGCCGGTCACGTTGACGACGCACTGCGTGTCGCTGGTCTTCGCGAGGGAGAACACGGTGCTGACGGTCGGGATGCCGATCGCGATCAGGATGACCGCCGGCAGGATCGTGAGACCGATTTCCAGCGCAGGCTTGCCGTGCGTCTGCTTCGGCATCTCCTGGCCATGATCGCGGAAGCGGATGACGACGTAGATGATGACGGCGAACACGATCGCCAGGACGATCCCGGCGGTCAGGAACACCGGCCACTGCAGGTTCTGAATGCGCTGCGCGTTGACACCCGCGGGCTTCCACGTGTCCTGCGGAGCATCCCGGGCGCAACCGCCGAGCAACGCGGCCGCAGCGACGACGGCCACGCCGACGGCCGATCGCTGTTTCACAGATCGCACGGTACTCACAGACTGGTCGACTCCGCTCATCACCTAGGGGACCTTGATCTCGATCGGCTTCAGGCCCTCGACGCCGGGCACCGTGAAGTTGTACGGCTGCGCGCTCGCGATGCTCGGCTTGGTGAATCCGAAGGACAGGAACTGGCTGGCGCCCGGGCGAACCAGCGTCGTACAGATCTTCGGCCGCTGCTTGACGATCGTGCCGTTGACGTCCTGTTCGAACTCGCCGAGGTTCACCGTGAGGCGACGCTTCTGCGTGTCGTGGTTCTTGAAGATCATGTTGACGACGTTGCCGCGCGAGACGGTGACCGGGTCCTGCGGGCGATCGACTCCGAGCTCGTGGGCGGTCAGCTGACCGTTCTCGAGCGTGACGGTGAGCCCGACGCTGGCTTTCGAAGCAACCGCCTGAGACCCCTTGACGTCGATCTCGGCCTGTTCGCCGGGGCCTTCCTCGGCGAGGTCGCACACGGCGCCGTTGTCGGAGCGTGTCGTCGGGTGTTCCGGGATGGTGCGCTGCCCGTCGATGGCCATGACGGCACCGGTGCTGACGAGGCCGAGCACACCGATCGTGCAGATGCCGGCGATGACACCCTTCTTGAGCGTCGGCCGCGATGCGAACAGGAAGCCGCCGAACAGCACGAGTGCACCGGCGACGATGAACACCACCGGACCGCCGCTCTTGTTGACCCAGAGCATGATGCGCGAGAACGAGTAGATGATGGCGCCGAGACCCGCCGCCGCCACGACAGGGAACTCGATCGGATGCAGCATCCGCTTGCGCAGCCCGGCGTTGTACGCCGGATCCGCCGACGCCCGCTCGCTCCACCCGTGGACCATCCACTCGACTGCTGCGGCCAGCAGCGCGACGACACCCGCTTTGAACACGATCGGCTTGGAGATCGCGCCGACGGCGATCGCAGCAACCGCAACTGCGGTGAGGGCCGGCCACATGCTCCGCTCGACCGGCGGCTGGGCAGCCGGTGATGTCGTCACCGCGTCGTCCGACATCGCCGACACGTTGCCGTCGTGGATGCGGAAGTTGATCGCGAACATCAACGCGAACGCGACGGCCGCGCTGAGCAGACCCATCACGCCGAGCCAGCCGTCGGGACCGCCCTTCGACACGCCGAAGACCACCGCGCAGACGATCGACAGAACCGTCGCGCCGAGGAACAGTTTGGAACCAGTGGTGAACATTCGTGCCCCTGCCTACTTCGTCACGTACACCACGAACCACAGCGCGAAGTACAACGCGCCGAGGAAGTACCAATACAACGCATGGGCCGACACGATCTCCCGATCCGACGTGCGTCCGCCCATGTAACGAAATGCAGTGATGACACTGAACCCGATCCCGATGATCACGAGCAACACGAACGTGCCGGTGACTGCGTAGAACATGCTGTTGAACGCCGTCGCTCCCTTGCCCTTCACACCGAGGTTCATGCGGACGTAGATGAACGACTGAGCGTTGACGATCGCGGCGCCGATCACGCCGACGAGCGCGAGCGCAAGGCCGGTCTGGCTACGGGCATCACGACGCGCGGCATACACCGCCCACTGGGCGAAGACGCACAGCGGCAAGAACGCAATCAACATGGTGTTGGCCGGAACCATCGGCACCTTGACGCCGCGCGGAATCCATCGACCGCCTGTGGTGTCGAGTGCGGCCGTACGGAACCGCATCCACAGCCCGAGCATCGCGCCGACGAGCGACGCTGCGGCCACGCAACCAAGTGCGGTTCCGACGAAGAGCTGTCTGCGGGGGGCGGGCGGCGCGGCGGCCGGCAGGGCAAGCATCAGCGGTCTCTCCGTGGCTTCAGGTCGAGGAGGGGCTCAGGCGACGCGACGCTGTGCACGTCGGCGAAGTTCGCGTACGGCGCCGGAGACGAGGTCGCCCACTCCAGCGTGTGGCCGTCCCACGGGTCGTCGCCGGCCGCTGCACCGCGGGTGAACGAACGGAACGCGAGACCGACGAACGCGAGCACGGTCACGAACATCAACACGTGCCCGGCCGCGGCGAGCCCGTTCCACAAGTTCTGCGGACCCGAGTAATCGAACTCCGTCACCCCGGCCGGCTGCTTGGCGAACCCGGCGACCAGGAGCGGCAGCGACGCGAGCACCGTCGCGATGAAACCGAGCGCGGCAAGCGGCAGCGCCATCTTGTCGGGGATGACTCGTCCCCACAGCTTCGGTCCCCAATAGGCAACGGCTCCGAGCGCGCTGAGGATGGCGCCGTACACGATGTACAACCACACGCCTTCCTCGAAGACCGTGCCGCCGAGTTGCGCGTCGCCCACCCGATAGATCGCGTTCGCCAGGATGCCGACGAAGACCATGAACGCGCCGAGCAACGCGAACACGAGCGGCGCGATCACGCGCGGCCGCGTGCCTCGCAGGGCGACGGCGCCGAGCGAGATCACGATGAACGCGCCCAACAGCGGCAGCAGGTTGAACAAGGCGTACGGCACGACGTCGCTGAGCCATGGACCGAGCGACACGTGGCTGATGTTGCGTCGCAGATCGGCGGGCTGCTGCAGGAGCGCACCCAACGCGGCTGCGATGCCTACGAGCGCGATGCCGGTGAACATGACACCGCGTCGTGCGAACTTGCGACCGCTCGCGACAGCGATCACCTCGGCGGCGAACCCGAACACGGGGACGGTGTACAAGAAGGTCGCAGGCTGGCTGAACCCGAAGCCGATCCAGTTGTCGATGCCTTTGTTGCCGCCGAACGCGATGCGCCCGTACCGGTAGTCGACGAAGTTGTAGATCAGCGCACCAGCGACTGCAGCGAGCACGAGCAGCAAGCCGATCGCGCCGACGAGGGCGGACCACGCGAAGAACGGCACCCGACGCATGTTCATCCCCGGTGCACGTGTCGTGAGCACCGTCGTGGCCAGCGATCCAGCAGCTGCGGCAAGGCCGAGCGCTACGACGATGTGGCTGACGAGGAACATCGCGACGAACTTGCTGTCGCCGCCGCCTGGGCCGCCATTTGCGGCGATCGAGATGATGACGAGGACGATGCCGGCAAGCCACGTCCAGAAGCCGGCGGCCGCAAGCCTCGGGAAGGCGAGTGCTCTTGCCCCGAGTTGCAACGGCACGACGGCGATCGCCAGACCGAGGAGGAGCGGCACCACGACGGCGAACACGAGACCGATGCGATAGAGCGCGAACAGTTGGGGGATCGAGTTGGCGTCGAGCATCGAGCCTTCGGCGTCGATGCGCTCGATGCCGAGCAGCGTCGCCACGACGACGAGCCCGAGTGTGGCGAGCAGCGACACCGAGATGAACAATCGACCGATGCGCTTGTGGTCCGTTGTCGTCAACCAATCTGCAACCGACGCCACGCGACCGCTGGACGACGCCGAGACAGCGCCATGGGCGCCCGCTGCGTGCGTATCGATGGTGGTCATAGGCGACGAACTCTTTTCGTTTCGAGCGCGCAAGCAGTGCGCACCCGATTCAGTGCTCGAGGGTTACGGACGATTGATTACACCTGCGAGATTACCCATAGCTCGGCGCGCGGGCCGAAATCCTCACACGCCGAAGCGAACGAGCACATCGATGGTCATCGCGGCGAACAGCAAGGTGACGTACGTGATGCTGAACCCGAAGACGCGCATCGATCTCTGCGGCGTCGGATTTCTGCCGAGATCGGCCGTGCCCCACAAGAAAAGACCGCCGGCGACGACGGCGGTGATTGCGTAGATCAGGCCAAGTCCCGCGACCGGGATCAGCACCAATGTGCAGGCCACCATGAGCACGGTGTACATCACCATCTTGCGCGCCGTGACCTCCGCGGTCTCGACCGCTGGCAACATCGGGACGTTGGCTGCGCGGTAGTCGTCGGCGTAACGGATGGCGAGCGCCCAGAAG
>DASWRR010000219.1:0-2896 GCA_036403055.1 Ilumatobacteraceae bacterium
TCCAGGTGACCGTCGGGAGTCACGAGTGATCGGATCTGTCGCAGCGTCGTGGGGATCTCGTTCGGCATGTGTGCAGCTCCGGCGTCGTCGATGGTCGCGAGCACCCTATATGTGCTGTACTCGAGCCGATGAGTGAACGACCGAGCGATGAAGCGATCTGGGCATCCGTGGCGCAGACGCTGCGCAGGACGGTGCTGCCCTACGTCTCCGATCCGCAAGCTCGGAGCGCGACGATCCAGTTGATCGGCCTCGCCACATACGCCAGCCGTCGCGGTCCGGATGTCGAGGGAGAGCGGATCGCCGAACTGACGAAGGCGCTCGGCGGCGCGGCCGGCCAGGACCTGATGCGCTCGTGCTTCGCGGTGCTCGCCGACCCCGACCACCCAGCGCACGAGGACATCCGCAGCATCTTCGAGCGTCATCTCGAACAAGACCTCGCGAGCGAGGAGGCGCTGCTGCAGGCACGCCGTGGGCAGGTGCCAGGTGGATGAAGCTCGGCTCGCCGAGTACCTGAGCGCACAGACCGCGGCACCGGTGCAGGTGCTCGGCACACGGCGGCTGCATTCGAGGTACTCGCGGGTCTCGTACGCAGTCGAGACCAGCGCAGGCCGTTTCACTGTCAGGGTCGAGCAGGGCGACGCCCCGACGGCGTCGGTCGAGGACGAACTGCGGTTGATGCAATGGCTGCACGAAACAGGCTTCCCGGTTGCGAGGGCGCGATGGACGGAGTCGACGGGCGATGTTCTCGGCAGTCCGTTCGTCGTGATCGACGATGTCGGCGTTCGTCGCGTCGACGAACGTGCCGTCGACGAGGCCGCGGCGACCGCGTTCGTCACGACCTTGGCGAAGCTGCACAGCCTCCCGATTCCAGCGCACCTGCCGCCAGTCGATGTCGATCAGGCAACGCATGCCCAGATCGAGCACTGGCGCAGCGTCGCCAAGTCGGTCGGCGGACCGCGCGTGCCGGTGTTGGAGGTGGCCGAGATCTGGCTGCACCAGAACCTCCCCTTGTTCGATCGACGGCTCGCGCTCGTCCACGGAGCGCCGCGACCGAACCGCGTCCTCGTCGAAGACGGCGACGCATGGGAGATGACCGACTGGGAGATGGCCCACCTCGGTGACCCCGCCGAGGACTGGTCGTACAGCATCGCGATGCGCGACATGCCCGCGAATGCGAGGCAACTCTGGCAAGACCTCTACGAACGTGTCGCCGGCTTTCGCATGGCCCCGCAATCGTGGGTCTACTGGGACGCGTACAACGCCTACAAAGGAGCCTGCATCGCGCGTGCATGCCTGTTCCTGTTCGAGTCCGGCCAGGACCTCTCCCCCTCGATGGCCGTCGCCGGCACCCAGCTGTACCACAGCCTGCTTCGACGCCTCGTCGCCGTGATCGGCTGACGCGTTCGCCCTTGGCGGAACGGGAGGGATTTGAACCCCCGGGGCTTTGACACCCTTCCGCTTTCAAGGCGGATGCATTTGGCCGCTCTGCCACCGTTCCGGAGTCGAGGTTACCGACCCAGGCGTCGTCCGAGTGTCTGCGTCGCGCGCGGGTGGGCGGGAAACACTCGTCCGACCCCAGGCGGGCCGGAAACACTCGTTAGGGGTTAGCGGATTTGGGAGCGGAGGGACTGGACCCAGTCGTCGGCTTCTCGCCACCTCGCGTCGGCGTGCTCTCGGGTCGTGTGCGCGTGCTCCCCGGATGCGGGGTACGACCCGAGGAACTTGACCTTGCCTTGCTTGGCGCGCAGCGACCTCACCGCATCGGCGAGCAGCTCATCGGCGATGTGCCCGTCGGCGTAGACGATGAAGCAGTAGTCGCCGAGGCCGCCGTCCTTGGTCGGACGTGACAGCAGGTTCGACAGGTTGATCCGGCGCGCCGCGAACTCCTGGAGGATCGAGATCAGGCTGCCGGGCTCATCCGCACGTTGGTAGATCACGAGACCGGTGCGGTCGTGCCCGGTTCGTGCGGGCACGCCGTCGCGCGACACGAGCACGAAGCGCGTCTGGTTGCCTGGATGATCGGCGATGTCGTCGGCGAGGACTGCGAGCCCGTACACATCGCCCGCGATCCGCGGCGCGATCGCGGCTGATCCCCCACCGGCTTCCTCGCTGACGATGCGGGCGGCTTCAGCAGTCGAGTTCGCCGCGCGGAGCTCCGCCATCGGCAGTTGCGTTCGGACGAACGCGTGGCATTGCGCAGTCGCGACCGGGATCGACAGCACGGCCTTCACGTCGGCGAGCGAGGTGCCAGGTTTGGCCAGGAGGCAGTGCTCGATGTCGAGGACGACTTCGCGTTGGATGAGCAGGTCGTGGCTGAAGGCCAGCTCGTCCTGCGTCAGGTTCACTGTGCCTTCGATCGAGTTCTCGATCGCGACGAACCCGAGATCGACCTCGCCGGATTCCACCGCGTCGAGCACGTCAGGCATCGTGCGATACAGCACGAGCTCTGCGCCAGCAAGGTCGGGCTGCGACTTCAGTGCTTGTTCGGTGAACGTACCGAGCGGCCCGAGAAAGCCGATTCGCGTCGCTGGATCAATCACGTATCACAGGCTATTGGTCGGCGCTCTTCTGTCCGAGCGATATGAGCATCAACGCCGAGAGTCCCAGCTGCACACCACACACGCACAGCATCACGGGAAGTGCTGCGCTCGCCCGCTCGTGGTTCGGCCAAGTGCGATCGGCGTTCGGCAAGCCGCGCATCCAGCTGATGTCGGATTCACGTCCGACGGCGACGCAACCGGGACCGCCGCCGATCAGTTCGCTGCTCGGCACGATTCCGTCGTTGCGATTCGCCACGCCCGCACGCTTGCGGGAGCTCGCCGAGGTGACGCAGCGCGAAGCCATCAACGCCGGCGAAACGATCGTGCGTCAAGGCGAAGACGGCGACGACGTGTTC
>DASWRR010000220.1:0-3486 GCA_036403055.1 Ilumatobacteraceae bacterium
CTTCGTCGGTGCCATGCCGGAACTGCTCGTCGCAGTCGATGGCAACACCGTGCGGGCGCATCCGTTCGCCGGCACCACTCCCAGAACCGGCGACCCTGACACCGATCGACGTGCCGCCGCAGATCTTCTCGCCAGTGCCAAGAACCAGACGGAACACCGCATCGTGATCGACATGATCCACGACACGCTGCTGCCGTGGTGCAGCTACTTGGACTGGGAACCGGAGCCGTCGATCGTTGCGGTGGCCAACGTGCAGCACCTCGGTACCCGGATGGAGGGGCACCTGTCGGATCCGAGACCCAACGTGCTCGAGTTGGTCAGGGCTCTGGCGCCGACTCCGGCGGTCGGTGGATCTCCCCGCGCCGAGGCGTTGGCCTTGATCGAGGAGGTCGAGGGTTTCGAGCGCGGCAGGTACGCGGGATCGGTCGGCTGGGTCGACTCCGCTGGGGACGGCACGTGGGCCGTCGCGCTGCGATGCGCGGAGTTCTCCGACGATCGCTGCAGCGCGCGATTGGTCGCCGGTGGAGGGATCGTGGCGGACAGCGAACCGCTCGCCGAGCTGGCCGAGACACAGGCCAAGTTCCAGGCGATGTTGTCGGCGATCGTGCGTCCGTAGCGTTGCCGGGGTTCTGCTCAGCCGAGTGCGGCCACCACGGCGGCGTTCAACGCGGCATGGACATCGACGTTGTCCCGACGATTCGATGCGATCCGAACGACGCACGTGTCCGGCTCGTCGAACGCTGCAGCCAGCACTTCCTCGGTGTCGGCGGAGTACGCGCGCAGCCCGAACGCTCGGGCCACTTCGACGACATCGGTGCCGTGCGGCGTACCGAACAACTGCTCGAACCGGTCGCTCGGCAGCGTTGCGGCTTGCGGCAAGAACGAGAAGATCGCGCCACCGTCGTTGTCGTTGACGACGATCGTCAGATCGAGGCCTCGCGCACCCAACGCCGTCAACGACGACGCGTCGTGACAGAAGGCAACATCGCCGAGGAGCACCGCCGTCGGAGCGGCGGCACCGATCGCAACCCCGATCGCGGTGGCGATCACGCCGTCGATGCCGTTCGCGCCACGGTTCGAATGAACGACCACGTCGCTGCGAGGCGTGCCGAACCACTCGACATCGCGAACTGGCATCGACGACGCGACGACGAGGTGACCGCCCGCCGGTACGGCAGCCGTGATCGCTCGTGCGGCACCGGGTTCCGTGAGGGTCGTCTCGGCGACCAACGCGTCGTTGATCGTCGATCGCGCTGTGCGGTCGGCGTCGAGCCACGAGTCGATCCACGTCCGATCACCTTCCGACGCTTTGACGGCAAGCTCGGAGCACAGCACGCCAATCGAAGCGTGGAGCTGGCGCGCACCCACGAGGTTCGGGTCGGAGATCACTCCTACGGGTGAGACAGCGACGTGCGTCGCGCCGGAAGCGGCAAGCCATTGGGCGAGCACCTTGGACGCGGGCGGCATACCGAGTTGCAGCACGACTGCCGGCCGATGATCCGCGGCGAAACCCTGATGGCGCAAGAGTGCGTCGAACCTGACGACGGCGCAACGCAGCGTCTGGCAACCCGACAGCGGGTCGGCGAGCACCGGCCACCCCGTTGCGTCCGACAGCGCCTCGATGCTCTCGGGTTCGTCGACGCCGTTTCCCGCGACGATCACACCATGCGGCGACTCCAGCAGATCGAACAAGTCGTCGATGGCGGGCAGCGGCGGAAGGGTCGAGGAGGTGGCGTCGAGGTCTGGAAGGTCGCCGGCGACGCCGACCAACGGCTCGCGGAACGGGAGATTCACGTGGATCGGTCCCGGCATGTCGCCGGTCGCCTTGCGCCACGCGGTCGACGCGAGAGATCGCCAGGTCGTGCGGTGATCTTCGTCGGCGACCTCGGCGTCGTGGAACCACCGCACGGCATCGCCGTAGAGGTGGGCCTGTTCGATGGTCTGCGGGGCGCCGACCCCGTGCAGCTCCGGCGGCCGGTCGGCGGTGAGCACCAACATCGGCACGCCCGATTGATGCGCCTCGACGACGGCTCCGTGGAAATGGGTCGTCGCCGTGCCGCTGGTGCACAGCAGCGCCGCAGGCGATCCCGTCGACAGACCGATCCCGAGTGCAGCGAACGACGCCGACCGTTCGTCGTGGAAGACATGGACGTCGAGCGCCGAATTTGCTACGAGCGCGAGGGCCATCGGCGTGCTGCGCGACCCGGGCGCGACGACGGCATGACACAGTCCCAAGCGGACCCATTGATCGACCAACGTCGCGCAGAACGTCGCCTGCACGTCCTGTGGCGCCGAGGTCATGAACGCCACGATACGGGCCTATCATCGACCACGTGCGACCCCGCGTAGACGTGGAGATCTGGTCCGACGTCGTCTGTCCGTGGTGCTACATCGGCAAGCGACGGTTCGAGACCGCCGTGGAGCGCCTCGCCGATGAGGTCGACGTCGACGTCGTGTTCCGTCCGTTCCAACTCGACCCGACCGCATCGCCCGGCAAGGCCGGTCCGGTCCTCGACGCATACGCCAAGAAGTTCGGTGGCCCGGAGCGAGCGCAACAGATCGTCGATCACGTCACCGCGGTCGCGGCCGAGAGTGGCATCGACTTCCGGATGGACAAGGCGCTGCGGGCCAACACGCTGCTCGCTCATCGCGCGCTCTGGCTCGCGCAACGGAGCGGGCATCAAGTCGCGCTGAAGGAGCGACTGCTGCGGGCGTACTTCATCGACGGGTTGGACATCGGGGACCCGGATGTCGTCGCCCGATGTGCCGCCGAGGTCGGGCTCGATCACGATGATGTTCGGGCGTTCCTCGACACCGACGATGGGCTCGCCGAAGTGCGCGAAGAGTTGCGGTCGGCGGCAGAGCTCGAGATCACCGCAGTGCCGACGTTCGTCTTCGACGGCAAGTGGATGGTGCCGGGCGCACAGGACGTCGACGCCTTCGTCGAGGTGTTGCGCCGCGTGGTTGCCAGACGCACCGCGGATGTCTGACTGGCGTCGACTCGAAGGACCGCTCGCCGCGTGGGCCAGTGGTGACGGGCCGCGTGTCGTCTTCGTCCACGGCTTCACCCAGACGTCGAATTCCTGGAAGCCCATCGCCGCCCGATTGGTGACGGAAGGCTACGAATCGGTCGTCGTCGACGCGCCGGGTCACGGCAAGAGCACCAGCGTCAACGCTGACCTCAGGGAAGCCGCGGCGATGTTGTCGACGATGTTCGGTTCCAGCGTGCTCGTCGGCTACAGCATGGGCGGACGGTTGTGCATGCACGCCGCGTTGATGCACCCGAGCGCGGTGCGCGGACTCGCGCTACTCGGTGCGTCGCCGGGCATCGCCGACGAGGCGGAGCGCGCCGCACGCCGCGGCGCCGATGACCAACTCGCCGACCACATCATCGAGGTCGGCGTCGACGCGTTCATCGGCGAGTGGACGTCACAGCCGCTGTTCGCCGGCTTGCGTCTCGACGAGCACGAACGCGCAGATCGCTTG
>DASWRR010000221.1:0-5717 GCA_036403055.1 Ilumatobacteraceae bacterium
CACCACCGACCGAGCAGACCCGGGCCCGTGATGACGGATCCCCAGCAGCTGCACCGTCGGCGTCATCACAGCTCCCGGCACGCCTCGTAGAAGTCGCTCCAGCCGGAGCGGTCGCGCACCACGGCCTCGAGGTACTCGCGCCATGCGACCGTGTCGTGCACCGGATCTTTCACTACGGCGCCGACGATGCCCGCCGCGACATCGGCCGCGTTCAGCTGCCCGTCGCCGAAGTGCGCCGCGAGTGCGAGTCCGTTGGTCACCACCGAGATGGCCTCCGCCGTCGACAACGACCCGCTCGGCACCTTGAGGCTGACCCGTCCGTCCTCAGTGGCGCCGCTGCGCAGCTCGCGAAAGACGGTGACGACCCGGCGGATCTCTTCGTCAGCCGCCGGCACCTTCGGCAGCTTGAGCGCGACACCCATCTCCGCCACGCGACGCTGGACGATCGCAACCTCTTCCTCGGGGTCAGCCGGCAACGGCAGCACCACCGTGTTGAACCGGCGCCGCAGTGCGGCCGACAGGTCGTTGATCCCGCGGTCGCGATCGTTGGCCGTCGCGATCAAGTTGAACCCCGGCACCGCCTGCACCTCGCTGGCGAGCTCGGGAATCGGCAGCGTCTTCTCGCTGAGCACCGTGACGAGCGCATCCTGCACATCGCTCGGCATTCGGGTCAGCTCCTCCACGCGGACGATCGAACCGGCGCGCATCGCCCGGTACACGGGGCTCGGTACCAGCGCGGCCTCGCTGGGACCCTCTGCCAGCAGTCGCGCGTAGTTCCACCCGTACCGGAGGCTTTCTTCGGCAGTTCCGGCGGTGCCTTGCACCAGCAGCGTCGAGTCGCCGCTGATGGCCGCCGAGAGGTGCTCGCTGACCCACGTCTTGGCCGTGCCGGGAACGCCGAGCAGCAACAGGGCACGGTCGGTGGCCAACGTCGCAACGGCGATCTCGATCAACCGGCGCTGGCCGACATACTTCGGGCTGATCACCGTGCCATCGCCCAGCGTGCCGCCGAGCAGGTACGTGACGACGGCCCACGGCGACAACCGCCAGTTCGGTGGCAGCTCGCGATCGTCCAATGCGGCCAACGCCTCGAGCTCGCCGGCGAACTCCTGCTCGGCATGCGGTCGCAGCACCGACCCGATCGGCGTCGTGATGTGTGGGTGTTCGGGCGTCGTCATGGGGTCTCCAGCTCGGTCAACATCTGATGGCGGAGTCGAGCGAGGTCGGCGAGCGCAAACGCGAGACCGATCGACGGCTGCGACGGATCGACGCGACCGATCGCCTCGCCGAGGTGGTCAAGGCAAGCAGGGTTGATCCGGGCCACCAGATTGACGAGCACTGCTCGATGGCTGACACCGAACACCCCGGACGACAGGCCACCGGCAATCGTGTGCGCGGCCTGCTTCGGCGAGGCGGACAGCACCGGCAGCAAGTCGGGCAGGATCGCTAGCTCGGGCAGTTCGCCGATCGCTTCCATGACGGGGCGGGTCTTCGCCGAGCATCCGAGCCGCGGCGACCATTCGATCATCCATCGACCCAACGGGCCCGCGGCGACGAGAGCACGGGCATGACGAGTCGCGTCGGTTCGATGACGGGCAAGGATCGGCACGACCAACTCGGGTGCGAGGCGCCGGCCGCTTCGGATCACGGCGAGCATCCACTCGTCCTCGAGCACCGGCCAGTCCGAGGCGATGCGCCGCCACGTCGCGGTCGCTGCAGGTGGCGTCGCGGGACGCGGATCCTCGGCGGGCGGCGCGATCGCCCGCGCGCTGGCACCCGGCAGCACGCCGGCGCGCTGCGCGACCGTGCAACCGGCGACCTGTTGCAGCAGTCGTTGGGACGGCGTCGGTTGAGGATCGTCTGCTGCGAGATCGGCGAGCCCGCCAGTGGGAGGCGCCGGCGGATCGCGACGGTCCGTCCCCAACAATGCGACCGTCACCATCTCGCGCCAGTAGTCGCCGAGCGTCACGGGCTGACCAGCAGCGGGCGCGGTTGCGGTCGCGCTCATGACGCGGCCCTGACGAACGACGTGTCAGCGACCGGGCCGATATCGACGGCGCGGTCCGGCAAATGCACGGTCAATGGAACGAGACCCGCTGCGGTCCATTCGGCAGTGATGGCTGTCGGACGGCCGGCGGTGCAGGCCAACAGCGTCGCGACGATGGTGCCGTCGGTCAGTGGCAATGAGCCCGTGGCATCGGTGAGTACCCAGCGGCCGTTTACTCGGGTGGGCGCGGCGAGCACGCACAACGGATACCGCTCGAGCCATGGCTCCGCCGCGAGGGCCCGACCGACTTCGCCGCATGCTTGGACGATCGTCGACGTCGCTGGCGACGAAGCAATTTGCGGCTCGCTGTGGCGCGGACCGATCAACACGCGCAACGCGACCGCGCCGGGGTACCGAAACACGTCGGCGTGGACGTGCGTACCGACAACGAACGACGCGTCGAGGCTCTGTTGGTACGCAGCGAACGACAGCACCATCGCCCACTCCCCCGTCGACGAGCCTCGCAGCCAGATCCGACGAACCTCGATGCGATCCTCGCGAGTGTCGCTGCGGCCCATCACGACCCAATGGTCGGTGAGTGGCACGCCGGCCAGGATATCGGCTTGACGAACCTGCCATCCGATGGTTGCCGCCACTGAATCCGCCAGACCAGCAGGCAGTGCGCCGAGATGGCGTCCCGACGTCGCCAGCAGATGCAGCACGCCCAACTCGGCGAGCACATGTGAGTGCCAATCGGGATGCGCTCCGACCAAACCGGCAAGACGCCGGACACGGTTGGCCAAGCCACCGACTTGCGCGTCGATCAAGCGCGCCGCGAGACCGTCCCAGGTCTTGTAGCTCGCGAGCGAGGGATCGGCCAACCCCGTGCGGACACGGTCGTCGAGCCATCGGTCGAGCTCCGCCAGCCCGGCGGACATACGCGCGATTCGATCGTCGCGGGTCTTGTTGGGTTCCACTGGTGGAAGTGGCGGCAGCAGATGCGGGTCGTCGGCACCGTTGCTGTCGGTTGCGACAGGCGACGCAGCCGCCGGCCCGCTGTTGTCGGGCAGCGATGCCGCGGCGGTGTCAGCCGTGGCGAGTCGCTTGGCGATCCACGTCGCGGCAAACCCGGGGGGCGAACCCTCGGCGACCTGGCCGCGCGCCCACAACAACAACAGTGCCAACGAGTGCTTGCACGGCAAGATCCGACTCGGACAACTGCAGCGGAACGCGACCTCGACGTGATCGACCGCACATTCGTAGGGCTCCGCGCTCGATCCGATGCACCGGCCCCACACAGCGCGATCGTCGTAACCGGTGCTCGTCCATCGAGCCGGAACGGCGAGCGGTTGTGCGGCCGCGACCGACGATGGCTTCGGCGCCAACGCCAACACTTGCTCGACTTGCCAACGACCGGTGCTCACCTTCGCCACCGTAGTAAAGGGGTGCTACATGGGTCTCCGCAACGTCCGCCGCTCGGCACGGGAGTGCCCGCCTGTACGAACGCGCGAAAGTGCCCGGCCGTTGTGGCCGGACACCTCCGTGTTTGGGAATCTTCTGACTCGCCCGAGCTCAGGCGGTCTTGGGTGTCTTGCGATGGTGAACAACTCCGAGCAGGACCAGGATGAGCATCACTGCCGCAGCGGCGAACGCTGCGAACGCTGCAATTCCGGCGATGTTGCCGACGGTCGACCATGCGTACGCCGAGAGCAGCAGCCCTCGCAACGTCTCGCCCTTGAAGAGGGTGTTGCGCTGGTTGGTGATGCCGTCGGCCTTCGCCTGCAACTCGTCGATCTTGGTCTGGGGCGCACCAGCGGTGACCGCAGCCTTGACGTCTGCCTTGGCTGCTGTCTCGGGTGCTCCGAGGTCGGCATAGGTGGCACCGCCGGCGAGCGCCGCGAGGTGACCGTTGATGAAGCTCGCATACGCCTGCGCCTCTGCGCCGGTGTCGAGGCGGTGATCGGCGAACGCCAACAGGTCCGTGCGGCCACCTGCGGTCAGCGCTTCCGCTGACGGGAACGTGATGTTCTGCGAGGAGAGCTCCTTCGTGACGTAGTCGCTCGAGAAGCTGTGACCCCACGCGAGGAGCCCGCCCGCCACGGCGAACGCTGCGGTGGCGACGACGCCGAACCCGATCAGGACGCTGTCGATCGTGCGTCGCTTCAACGCAACAACTGGTGTGCTCGCCGCGATCGGCGTCGATTCGGTTTCTCGCTCGATGATTGCTGTGCTCATGATGTTCCTCCGGCTTGATCAGATCTTCTGACCTCACCGTACGGATCGCCCGCGACGCCTGGCAGAGCCTGCAGTCCCGTTTGCGAGTGACCTTGTACCTGATTTCACCGGGTACTCGCAGCACCCGATTGCGCACCATTTCCGACGATCGACGCAAGGTGCGCCCGGATACTCTGCGGCCATGCCCACTTTCGGTCCGGCGATGCGCAGCGAATGGCTGCTCGATCCCGACATCACCTACTTGAACCACGGCACGGTCGGGGCGACCCCGCGCCGGGTGCTGGCCCATCAGCGGGCGATCACCGACGAGATCGAGCGGCAGCCGGCCCGGTTCATGCTGCGCGAGCTCGCCGACGAGCACGGCACGATGAACACGCCGCCGCGGCTGCGACTGGCAGCCGCTGAAGTCGCGAAGTTCGTCGGCGTCGATGGCGCGGACTTGATGTTCGTCGACAACATCACGACCGGCGCGAACGCGGTCTTGCGTTCGTTCCCGTTCGACACTGGCGACGAGATCGCCGTGACCAACCTCGGGTACGGCGGCGTGACGAACGCGGCCACATACGTCACCCGCAAAATCAACGGCACCTTGCGGACGATCGACCTCCCCGCGCCCGGTGCCGACCGCGGCGACTACGTCGAGGCAATCGCCGCCGGGCTCGGTGACCACACTCGACTCCTGATCGTCGACCACATGACTCCCGGGACCGCGCTGATCCTGCCGCTCGCGGAGATCACCGCGCTGTGTCACGAACGCGGTGTCCTGGTGCTGGCTGACGGCGCGCACGTCCCCGGCAACATCGCCGTCGACATCACATCCTTCGGTGTCGACTGGTATGTGGCAAACCTGCACAAGTGGGCCTGGGCGCCGCGCAGCGCCGGCCTGCTGTGGGCGGCGAAGCAACATCACGAGTACCTTCATCCAACGGTGATCTCGTGGGGACTCGATCACGGGATCGCCGCCGAGTTCGACCTCCTCGGCACTCGCGATCCGTCCCACTTCCTCACGGCGCCGTTCGCGATCGAGCTGATGAACGAGTTCGGCGGTGACGAGGGCGTGGCCGCCATCTATAGGCACAACCACGAGCTTGCGTGGTGGGCGGCGCAGTACCTCGCCGATCGCTGGGGCACTCGCTTCACGACTCCGGAGGAGATGGTCGGGTCGATGGTCAACGTGCGACTGCCCGCGAACCTCGGCACGACGGCCGACGACGCCGAGCGCGTCCGCGCGAGTCTCGAAGCAGCGAACATCGAAGTGCCGATCTACTCCGGAACGAACGAACTGACGACGCGGATCTCCGCGCAGATCTACTGCGACCGCGCCGACATCGAACGACTCGGCGACGCGGTGCTGAAACTGCCGACGCAATAGCGCAGCCACCCACCGCAGCGCGTTCATCCGTCGATCAGTTCGGGTTGTCGTGTGGGCTGGTGGAAGGCGGGTCCGTTGGGGGGTGCGGGGATGAGGGTGCCGTCGGGTTGTTGGATGTGGAGG
>DASWRR010000222.1:0-7619 GCA_036403055.1 Ilumatobacteraceae bacterium
CCCTCGACACGTGTCCAGGCATGGTCGTGGATGCTCCACGTGTGCATCGCTCGCGGATCGATGTCGATGGTGACGGTCGCGCTGTCGCCCGCCGCGACCCCGATCTTGGCGAAGCCGACGAGTTGTTGCATCGGCTCGTCACCGCGGCGATCTCCGTCACTGATCTCGCCGAGCCCACCTATCTCGCCGCTCCCCGAAGCGCGCGCCGCGTAGACCTGGACCACCTGGACGCCGTCGCGGTCCGATGCGTTCGTCAGATCGACCTCGACTGCTGTGGGCTGCGAACGATCGCCGACGACGCGAGCCGCCGAGATCGCGACATCGGTGTATCCGAGACCGAAGCCGAAGGGGAACAGCGGTTCGCGTCCGACCGTGTCGTACCACCGGTATCCGATGAGGCGCCCCTCGAGGTAGTTGGCCACGCCATTGCGACCGGGGTGGTGCTCGAACGCCGGTGTGTCCTCCAAGGTGACCGGGAACGAGACCGGCAGTCGACCTTGCGGCTCGACGTCGCCGATCAGCACATCGACGAGCGAATCGCCCATCTCCTGACCGGGGAACCACGAGTAGACGACCGCAGCGACGTTGTCGAGCCACGGCATCGACACGGGTGAGCCGGCGTTGACGACGACGATCGTCGTCGGGCATGCGGCGGCAACACCGGCGATCAACTCGTCCTGACGACCGGGCAGTGCCAAGGTGTCGCGGTCGTAGCCCTCACTCTCCCAGTCGTCGTTGGTGCCGACGATCAGGATCGCCAGATCGGCGGCTGCCGCGACGTCGATCGCCTCGGCGACGGGATCCGTGAGAACCGGTGCAAACGCTCCGATGTGCAGACCGCTGAGCGCATTGTGGCTCGCTGGCCGGCGCAACCGCACCTCGAGCGCGTATGGCCGTCCGGCGTCGAGGTCGACGGTGGCGACCTGCTCCGCCTTGCCGATCCCGAAGAACGAACCTCCCGCCGGCATCGAGTGGTTGTCGACAACCGGTGCGCCGTCGACCGACAGCACCGCGTCGGCGATCGAGCTGACGCCGAACTGCCACGGACCGGAGACATCGGGAGTGAACGTCGTGCGAAAGCGCGCCGAGAAACCAGGCGGCGCACCGACATGGCCCGGCTCGATCGGATCGCTCATCCACATGATGCGGCTCGATGAGACGGTCGTGGACACATCCGCTGAGGCTGCACTGTTGTCGGCAGCGTCGACATCGCGGAAGAGCTCGACGACGAATGTGGAGCACAGGGCACTGGACAATGCCGGCAACCGCTTGTGCGTCGAGCATCCGATCGCGTGCGTCACTTCGACGCCGCGCTCGCCGAGCCGGACCGACAACGCGTCAAGGGGATGCGAGACGTGCGTCGCATGGACGTGTGCGCTGCCACCACCTTCGGTCTGGCCGCGCGCTGCATTCGGACCGATGACGGCGACGCGGCGGAGATCGTCGCCGAGCGGCAGCACGCCAGCGCCACCGGTTCGACGCTCGTTGCGCAGCAACACCATCCCCTCGGCACCGGCGCGCCGCACGAGCGCGCGGTCGCCAGGCTCGTCGCGGGTGCCTTCTGGCCCCGGTGCCCCGTCGTCGAATGCCCCGAGACGTCGCATCGACCTCAGCACGTTGCGCGCCGAGCGGCGGACGTCGCCGGCGGTCAACTTGCCATCGGCGACGGCATCGATCAGTTGACGGCCGCGGTGCAAGGTTGGCCCTGGCATCTCCAGGTCACAGCCCGCGATCACGCCTTCCGCCGTCGAGTGCAACCCGAACCAGTCGCTCATCACGAGACCGTCGAAGCCCCATTCGCCGCGCAGCACGCCGTCGATCATCTCGACGCTGTCCGCGGCCCACGGACCGTTGATGTGGTTGTACGACGTCATGACGGCGTGGACGCCGGCCTCTTTCACTGCCGCTTCGAACGGCACCAGATACAGCTCGCGCAGCGTCCGTTCGTCGATCCGTGAGTCGATCGTGTTGCGCTCGAACTCGGTGTCGTTGCCGATGAAGTGCTTGATGCACGCGGCAACGCCCTCGGCCTGGAGGCCGCTGACGTACGCGACCGCGATGCGCGCAGTGAGGAACGGATCCTCGCTCATGCACTCGAAGTTGCGACCGCCGATCGGAGTGCGGTGCAGGTTGACCGTCGGTGCGAGCAGCACTCTGGCACCCTTGGCCCGAGCCTCGACGCCGAGAAGGTGTCCGATCTCCTCGACCAGTGCCGGGTCCCATGTCGCTGCCAGCGAGGTGCCGCACGGAACGTTGACCGAAGCAGGTCCACCTTCGAACAGCGTGCCGCGGGCGCCGGCTGGACCGTCGCTGACCCGCATCTGCGGAATACCCGCGCGGTCGATCGGCACGGTGTGCCAGAAGTCGGCGCCGGCGAGCAGCGCGACCTGTTCGTCGAGCGTGAGCGAATCGACGAGTTGTTCGATGTCTTCGTCCGTTGCCGGGCGGCTCATCCCTTGACTGAGCCGGCGAGCAAGCCGCGGACGAAGTAGCGCTGCAACGAGAAGAACACGATCAGCGGCAGCACCATCGAGACGAACGCCGCGGCCGTCAGCAAGTGCCACGACTGACCGCGAGAGCCGGACACCTCGACCAGCTTGGCGATCAACGGCAAGTTCCGCGAGCCACCGAAGATGCGACCGATCAGCAGGTCGTTCCAGATGTACACGAACTGGAAGATGCACAACGAGGCGATTGCCGGGACCGACAGCGGGACGATGAGCTTGCGGAAGATCGCAAGGTGACTGGCGCCATCGACGCGCGCCGCCTCGATGATCTCGCGCGGCAGCGACGACACGAAGTTCTTCAAGATGAATATGCAGAACGGCATGCCGAAGCACGTGTGCGCGATCCAGATGGGAACGACGGAGTTGTTGAGGTTGAGGTCCGGGAAGATCGTGAACGTGCCGATGTGTGCACCGCCGTTGAACAACCGGCTCAGCGTCACGAGCGACATCTGCAACGGGACGACGAGCATCGCGATCACCGCGACGAACAGCCAGTCACGGCCTTTGAACTCCATCCACGAGAACGCGTACGCGGCCAGCAAGGCGATGCCGACGGAGATGATCGTCGCTGGCACGGTGATGCGGATCGAGTTGAGGAAGAAGTGCGACAGGTTGTCGCCGCCGTTGCTGCTGCCGAGCACGCTCTTGTAGTTCTGCAAGGTGAAGTGCGGGTTCCACAGGAACGTCCACCAACCGGTCGTCTTGACCGCGATCTCGTCGCGGAACGACGACACGAACACGCCGAACGTCGGGATGGTCCACAGGAACACGAGCACGTACACGAGCCGCCGGCCTGTCTTGCTCGACAGTGCTGCGCTCGCTGACCGTCCGATCGGCTCTTGGAACCCTGGCGTGGTTGCGGCCATGCCGTCTCCCACACCCGGCGCCGCGATCACCGGCAGGACATTGGGTTCGACAACAGTCATGCGCCCATCAACTCCTCTGCGCGTCGCTGCGAGCGACGATTGATAATGACAACCGGAATCACCAAGATGAAGATCAGTACTGCCATCGACGAGCCGAGACCTTCACGGTTCTGCAAGAAGATGGTGTTGTAGAAGTCGTTGGCCAGCGTGCTGGTGCCGAAGTTGCCGCCGGTCATCGCGGCGACGACGTCGTACGCCTTCAGCGCGGCGATCGTCGTGAGCGTCGCGACGGTGACGATGGTGGCCCTGATGTAGGGGAGCGTCACCTTGTAGAAGACCTGCCGGTTGGTCGCGCCGTCAACGCGTGCGGCTTCGATCAGCGAGTCGGGCACGCCTTTGATCGCGGCCGACAAGATGACCGTCGATATCCCGGCTGATGCCCAGATGAACACGACGATCAACAAGAACGTGTTGAACCCGGGCGCCGTCTCGGGCGGGTTGATCCCACCGAATCCCCGTTCCAACAACCACAACTGGTCACCGTTGCCGCCCATGCTCGACGGCAGGCCAGGGATCGACTTCGTCACCTGGTTGAGCAGACCGACCTTGAACGGTGGGCTGGCGTAGACGAACCGCCAGATGATACCGGCACCGGCCAGCGAGATTGCCGCCGGGATGAACACCAGCGACTTGGCGACCTTCTCGCCCTTCATCCCGTCAGCGAAGCGGGCGATCGCCAGCGACAAGACGGTGGTCGCAACTGTTCCGACGACAACCCACGTGAGGTTGTTGATCACGGTGAGACGTGTGTCCTTGCGTGAGAAGATCTCGCCGTAGTTCGCGAACCACTTGAACTGCGGGATCGTCTTGTCGATGAAGAAGCTCTTGTAGATCGTGCGGCATGCAGGAACGAAGAGACCGATGAAGGTGACGAACAGCGCCGGCAGCAAGAACACCGTCACCTTGCCGCGCTCTTTCCATCGGCCGGGTAGCACCGACGCGACGGCATAGAAGGCGAGGAGCGCGAGGACGAGCACTCCCAACCCGAAGACCACGGTCACCAACGTGTTGAACAGATCCCGCATGAGCAACTACCCCCATTTGACGATGTCGTTACTGCTGACTGTCTTCCCCAAAACACGGATGCCCGCAGATCCCGAAGGACCTGCAGGCACCCGATACTACGTACTTCTTCGTTGCTCCTCGAACGTCAGCCCGCAGGCAACGCTTTCCAGGCCGCTTCGATGTTGTCGAGCATCTGCTGAGTGCTCTCGCCGCCCGCAATCCAGGCAGTGACTTCCTTCCACTCAGCACCCGAGCCGATTGCTGCCGGCATCATGTCGGAGCCGTCGAATCGGAAGACGTCGGAACCCTTCAGCAGGTCTGCGAAACCCTTGAGCACCGGATCGGTGAAGGTCGAGGTGTCGAAGTCCTTGCGTGGCGAGAGGCTGGTCTCGCCGCCCTTGACGATGGCCGTGGCGTAGTCGGCTGAGTTGGTGTACATCAGCACGTCGAACGTCTCGGGCTTGTTGGTGCCGGCAGCAATGAGATCGCCACCGCCGAGCATGTACTTCGGGTCGCCGGCGGCCTTCACCGGGAGGTAGAAGGTGTTGACATCGCCGTCGGGACCGATCTTCGTGCCGGCCGGCCAGATCGTGGAGTAGAAGCTGGCCTGCTTGTGCATGTAGCAGTTGCCCTGGAGGATCGGGAAGCCGCCCTCCTGGAACTTGGTGGTCGCTTCTGCCTTCACCGCGTTGTCGCCGCCGATGTAGGCGGGGTTCTTGACGATCGCACCGACGGCGTCGGCAACTGCCTTGACCTTCGGGTCGTTGAACGGGATCTTGTGCTGGACCCACTGGTCGTACACGTCAGGACCGTTGATGCGCATCATGAAGTCCTCGAACCAGTCGGTGATCGGCCAGCCGGTGGCGACACCGGACTCGATGCCGACGCACCACGGGGTGCCGCCGTCCTTCGCGATCTGGTCGGAGAGCGCAGTGAGCTCCGCGAGCGTCGTCGGGACCTTGTAGCCCTTGTCGGCGAACGCCTTCGGGCTGTACCACACGAGCGACTTCACGTTGGCTCGGGCCGGCACGCCGTAGACCTTGCCATTCACGGTGGCGAGCTCGGGCCAACCAGCGACATCGTCGTTGGTAACGCTTGCGGCCAGCGCGTCCGGGAAGGGGAACAGCTGGTTCTTCTTGATGAGGTCGAGGAAGCCACCTGGCTGCGGGAAGTCGATCACGTCAGGCGGGTTGCCACCGTCGACACGGACCTTGACTTCGGTCTCGAACTGGTCGGTGCCGTCGTAGACGACCTTGACGCCGGTGCACTTCTCGAGCGGTGAGTATGCATCGCGCAAGCGTGTAGCGCCCTTGTCGGTCTCGCTGTCACGCACTGGCGAGAAGATGTGCACTTCTTTGCCTGCGTACTGCTGCGAGCACTTGATTGCGCCGTTCAGCAAGCTGTCGCCGGCCGCTGCAGCGGTGGTGCCGCCTGCTGCCGTCGTTCCGCCCGCAGCGGTGGTCCCGCCGGATGCGGTGGTGCCCGCGGCCGGTGTACCGGAGCTCGACTTGCTGTCACTGCCGCATGCTGCGACGAGCAGGCCAGCGATACAAAGTGCGCCGAAGGCGCCTCTGCCTGTCTTCATGAATTTCCCCCTCAGGAACGATCACGTCGGTCGACGTGGTGGAAAATTGTGGAAATCCTTGAGAACTTCCACACCGTGACCATAGCATGCGGTTCGCTGGAGGGAAAGAGCTATGCAAGACTTCCAGCCGAACACGGAGGGGGTCCTGTGGCAACCATCACACTCAGCGACATCGACAAGGTGTACGACAACGGCTTCCAAGCCGTCACCGGTCTATCGCTCGACATCGACGACGGCGAGTTCCTCGTTCTCGTCGGTCCGTCGGGCTGTGGAAAGTCGACGGCGTTACGCATGATCGCGGGGCTCGAGTCGATCAGCGGTGGCGAGATGCGCATCGGCGATCGTGTCGTGAACGAGCTCGAGCCGAAAGATCGCGATATCGCGATGGTGTTCCAGTCGTACGCGTTGTACCCGCACCTCACGGTGCGCGACAACATCGCGTTCGCACTGAAGCTGCAGAAGATGCCGAAAGAAGAGATCGAACGGCGTGTTGCCGATGCCGCTCGCACGCTGGAGCTCACCGACAACTTGGACCGTCGTCCAGCGCAGTTGTCGGGTGGTCAACGCCAGCGCGTCGCGATGGGCCGGGCGATCGTCCGCCAACCGCAGGCCTTCCTGATGGACGAGCCGTTGTCGAACCTCGACGCCAAGCTCCGCGTGCAGATGCGTGCCGAGATCGCGAAGATCCAACACGACCTCAACGTCACCACCGTGTACGTCACGCACGATCAGATCGAAGCGATGACGATGGGTGATCGCGTCGCTGTCATGTCGAAGGGCTCGTTGATGCAGGTCGATTCGCCGCAGAATCTGTACGACCACCCCAACAACCTGTTCGTCGCCGCGTTCATCGGCTCGCCGCAGATGAACCTGCTGCGTGGCCGGTACGAGTCGGGTGCGGGTGGCGGGACGATCCGCCTCGGTTCCATGACGATCGCGCTCCCCACTGCCCCGCCAGGTCTCGCCGCGTACAACGGCCGTGAGATCGCCGTTGGCATCAGGCCTGAGCACCTCATCGAAGGCGCGGCACCCGGTGCGGCCAACACGCTGAGCGGCAAGGTCACCGTTCGTGAGGGGCTCGGGTCGGAAGTCATCGTGCACCTCGAAGTCGATGCTGACGGCGTCGACACCGAAGCCATCCGTGACGCGATGGACGGCGAGAAGGCCGCGCAGATGGTCGCGGCCCGGCTGCCACCGACGACGCCGTTGAAGCTCGACGAGACGGCGAACCTGCTGGTCAACCCGACCCAGATGCACCTGTTCGACCTCGACACGGGGCTCGCCATTCGCTGATCTGAACCCGGGTTGAATCGTCGAACGTCTGTTCGATAGAGTTGAGCTCCTTATGGGGTTCAACAACCCGAACATGCCATGGTCGGAGCTCGAGTCGATGCTCTCGGACCGCGGCCGCGACGGGCGACTCCCTGGCTCGCCTTCTTGGAACGCGGGTGGCGACGGTCCGGCATGGAGCCGCAAACGCCAGCCCTATCAGGCACCAGATCCTGATCAGACGCGGCCGCTCATGCGGCCGGACTCACCGAGCGTGCCGTACGCGGAACTGCACTGCCACACCAACTTCTCGTTCCTCGACGGTGC
>DASWRR010000223.1:0-10376 GCA_036403055.1 Ilumatobacteraceae bacterium
CGCGCCGACCTCGATCAGCGTGCCACCGTCGCGCAACAACGCGAGTGACGGGACGAAGCTCGACGGATGACCGGTCGCGTCGACGACCACGTCGACGCCACGTCCTGAGGTCAGGTCGCGGACGAGTTCGGCAGCCGTCGCGTCCGCGCCGCTCGCCACGAGCGTGTCCGTTGCCCCGAGGTCTGTTGCGAGTGCGACGCGCGGTCCGAATGGATCGATCGCGATCACTCGCGAAGCACCGAGCAACGCAGCCTTCGCGACGTGAACGATTCCGACCGGCCCGATGCCGACGACCGCGACGGTGTCGCCGGGTCGGAACCCACCCGGTCGCGGCATCTTGGCGGCAAGGTCGAGGCTGTGGGTGACGGCGAACAGCTCCGTCAGCACCGCGACGTTCGTCGGCAGGTCGTCCGGGACGTGGAAGATCGGCGTGTGCGGATGGAGGTACAGGTACTCCGACCATCCTCCGAACAGATGCGGCGCTTCCGCGCACGTCAGCGAGTTGCCGTAGTTCTCGAGTCGACGACAGAAGTAGTACGGGTAGTCGCCACGACAGAACTCGCATTCGCCACACGCGCGGTTCGGTGCCGGAACGACACGATCACCGACTGCGAGTGGACTGCCGTCGAACGCGGTTGCGCCACCCTCGCCGATCGCGGCGACGATGCCGACGTTCTCGTGACCCTGGATGATCGGGAACGGGGTCGACGACGCGTGGTCCGTGCCCGCGTACTGCTGGGTCTCGCCTCTGAACGTGTGCTTGTCGGTGCCGCAGATGCCCGACGCCAGCATCTCGAGCAGCACTGCTCCGGGCGCGAGCTCTTCGGGGTATGGGAAGCGCCGGAGCTCGAGTCTCCCGGGCGCCGTGAGTGTGGCTGCAAGTACGTCGGCGGTCATCGCCGGATCGTAGGGGTTGGCAACGCGACCGACCCCTGCCAGACTGTTGCGGTCGAAGGGGAGTAGCCCAACGGGAAGGTCGTCAACACGGCAGCTTGCTGCCCGGCCCCCCGCCCGCACCCAGCGGGAGCAAGACCTTCGGCTGTCCATGCGATCGCTTGTGATCGCGACAGTCGAAAGGGCCTTCCATGTTCGTCACCTCCTCCGATCGTTCGCAGTTCGTCGACATCCACGTCTCCGTCGGCGCGTGGCTCGCCCTGCTCGGAGTCATCGTCCTCATGTTGGCGATCGACCTGTTCCGGCACCGCGAGGCGCATGCGCCGACGCCGAAGGAGGCGGCAACCGAGTCGATCATCTGGGTCGTGTGCGGACTCGCGTTCGCGGCCGTCATCGCGGCGACGTTCGGTGGCGCGGCGTTCGGCGAGTTCATCAGCGGGTACCTCATCGAGAAGTCGCTCAGCGTCGACAACGTCTTCGTCTGGTCGATGCTGTTCGCCACGTTGTCGATTCCGCTCAAGTATCAGCACCGGGTGCTGTTCTGGGGCATCTTCGGCGCACTGGCCCTTCGGGCGACGTTCATCGTGCTCGGCAGCGCGTTGATCAGCCGGTTCTGGTGGCTCCTGCTCGTCTTCGGCGTGTTCCTCGTGTACACGGGCACGAAGATCATCCGTCATCGCGACGACGAGGACGCGGAGGAGTCGACGCGCGGCCTCGGCGTTCTGCGCAAGCTGATACCCGTCGCCGACGAGCTCGACGGGCAGAAGTTCTTCACTCGACAGAACGGCAGGCGTGCCGCGACACCGCTTCTCGCGGCGCTGTTCGTCGTCGAGCTGACGGACATCATCTTCGCCGTCGACTCAGTGCCGGCGATCCTCGCGGTGTCCAACGAGTCGTACCTCGTGTTCGCGTCGAACGCGTTCGCCATCCTCGGACTCCGCGCGATGTACTTCCTCCTGGCGAACGCGAAGGAGAAGTTCCACTACCTGTCGCATGCGCTCGGCGGCATCTTGATCTTCGTCGGCATCAAGATGACCATGTCGCACTGGTACCACATGAACACCTACGCGTCGCTCGCGATCATCGTCGCGATGTTGGTCGCGGCCGTCGTGTTCAGCCGGCGGCGTCAGGCGCGGTTGGCGGAACCTCGGCCGGCGCAGCCTCGGTGACTGCCGGCGCCTTCTTCTTCGGTGGTGGCACGCCGACCGATGGCGCCTTGTCGGCCCACTCCGGCCACCGCCGGCGGCTGACGATCGACAGCAGCCGCAACAGCTTCATCGCCTTCTCGTCCTCTTGCGCGGGACGGGCGATGATCACGCCATCGGCGATCATGCGCGAGATCACCTCTTCGCCGAGCTCGGTGCGAACGATCGTCAGCGTCCAGTCGTTGTCCTCGCCGATGCCACCGGTCGCGATGTCGCTGTGCTCCGCTGCGAAGTCGGGGCACTGCTTGCAACCCTCACGCGTCCACTGGTGGCACTCCTTGAGGTCGATCTCGTGGTACGAGCCGTCCTTCATCCAGATCTGGAACACGCCCTTGATGTTCATCTTCAGCATGTCGGCCTTCTTCAAGCCGTACTTCGCCTCGAACAGCTCGGGGAAGATCGCGTCGTCGAAGGTCTTCGAGCACAGGAGGCCGATGTTGAACAGGAACGGCTTGCCGACCTTGCCGGCCTTGCGGTCCCACATCACCGGTGGCGCCGACGTCTGGCAACCCATGCCGACCAGTGCGAGGCGACTCAAGCCCGCTTCGTTGGCCTCGCGAATCGCCAGCGGGTTCGCGCAGTACGTGTAACGGCTCCCCGCAGTTGCCAGCACATCCTCGACCGTGCGAGCGAGCACCGGCTTGGCCTTCCATGCATCGTCCGGCTCGACGCCGCTGACCAGCGCGGCTTCGATGTAGTCGTTCTTCAACAGCCAGACGAGCATCGCCGAGACGAACCCGCCGTCCTGGCCCTTCTCGTGCTGCGTCGTGTCGGTCGCTCTCGTCAGCAGCAGCTGTCGCCAGATGCCGGCCATCTCGTCGGGTTCGCGAATGCGACCGAACAGATGCATGTCCGCGCTGCTCTCCCACGCCCGAAACCTCGGACATGCCCGAGTGCAGGTCGTGCAGCCGCGTTCTCCGTGGATGCAGTTGTCGGGGCCGAGCTCCTCCTCGAGGTGGAACGGCTTGTACTTGCCTTCTTCGTGCTCGTAGCCGATGACGTCGTGGGGGCACGTCACGACGCAGCCGGCACATCCAGTGCACAAGTTGGTCGTGATGACCTCTTCGTACAGCTCCTTCCACTGAGCGGTCCAGCGTTCGGCGCGTGCTGGCGGCTGCTCCGTCAGTGTCATGCCTGAACTTTAGGTGTCATACCGCGTCGCTGCCCTCTTCGCCGGTTCGGATCCTGACGAGGCGGTCGACAGCGGTGACCCAGATCTTGCCGTCGCCGATCTTGCCGGTGGCCGCCGAATCGCGAATCGTGTCGACGACGTGGTCAGCGGCAGCATCGTCGACGACGACCTCGATGCACACCTTCGGCACGTAGTCGATGTTGTACTCGGCGCCGCGGTACGTCTCAGAGTGCCCACCCTGTCGGCCGAAACCGCGCGCCTCGCTGACCGTCATGCCCTGCACACCGGCGGCCTGCAGGGCGACCTTGACGTCGTCGATCTTGAACGGCTTGACGATCGCGGTGATCAGCTTCATCACGAGATCCTAGGACGCGACCTGGTCCGCGAGGGTCAGCGTCCCCAGGCCATCTGCGGAAAGACGACCTGGGGACTGCTCCTGACAATGGGCGTCGTTGGGTGCGACGTCGCCCAGTGTTCTGGCCAGGCCGCCAAGGCGACCGGCCCGCGTACTGTACGCGCGTCCAATGACTCGTGTACAGCCAACTCGGCAGAATTGTTACGAACTTTTCGGCGAAGAACCCCTGGTAGCGCCGTGATTGCTACGAACCGTGGCGCGGTCACGCTCCGGCACGAGCGAGGGTGGATGCCGCATCGACCACGTCGTCGTTCAGCATCCACCCCCGGCTACGTACGGTGACCACCGAGCTCGGCCCCAGGGCGCGGCGGATCGCCACCAAGAGGCTGTCGCAGCGGCGCTCGCTCAAGTTCGCGAGCCCGGCGCGACGAGCCAACTCCCGGCGGCTGATCACCCGTCCACGGCTGGCCAACAGCACGCTGAGGACCGACTGCTCCTGCCCGCCCAGTCGATACACGAGGGGGTTTGTGTGTCGATCCGGGAGGGCAGGACCAGCGGTGGCCATCGGCGACACGGTACGCGTCGCTCGTTTCACCATCGTGTAGGAGGTGTGAACGGAATGTGAATCCGTGACTGATGCCACCCGCGACGGAATCGTGCGCTCGCCGAAAGCCCGTCAATACTGTCGCGATGGACCTCGCTTACACCCCTGAGGCAGAGGCGTTCCGAGCCGAGATCCGCGACTGGCTGGCCGCCAACCTCCCGGACGGTTGGGGCACGGACGGCTTCGAGATGACCGCGCAAGAGCGACGCGACTTCAACGAGCAATGGCCGAAGAAGCTCTACGGCGGCGGTTGGATCTGCGCGACGTGGCCGACGGAGTACGGCGGCAAGGGTCTCACCACGATGCAGGGAGTCGTCCTCGCGGAAGAGTTCGCACGCGTGAAAGCCCCGATGCGGGCCGACTTCTTCGGCGACACACTGGTCGGTCCGACGTTGTTGCAATGGGGGACCGAGGAACAGAAGAAGGAGTTCCTGCCGCGCATCCTCAACGGTTCGGTGCGTTGGTGCCAAGGGTTCAGTGAGCCGAACTCCGGATCGGATCTCGCGTCCCTCACGACCAGCGCTGTGCTGGACGGCGACGAGTGGATCATCAACGGCCAGAAGGTGTGGACCACCGGCGGCCATCACGCGGACTACTGCTTCCTGCTGACGCGGACCGATCCCGAGGCACCCAAGCACAAGGGCATCTCGTATCTGCTGGTGCCGATGCGACAGCCGGGGGTCGAGGTGCGCGGCATCACGCAGCCCGACGGTACGGCCGAGTTCTGCGAGGTGTTCTTCACCGATGCTCGTTGCCCGAAGGACAACGTCGTCGGCGGCGAGAACAACGGTTGGAAGGTGGCCAACTCGACGCTCGCGTTCGAACGCGGTCAGTCGGCGACGACCGGATACCGCAGGTTCGAGGACGAGTACAAGTTGCTCATCGACGAGGCCACGGCGAACGGTTCCATTGCGGACCCCGCGATTCGCCAGCGATTGATGCGGTACTACAGCAAGATCCAGTTGCTGCGGATCAACGGGTTGCGGTCGTTGTCCGCCACGTTGAACGGAACGAAGGATCCCGGTGTTGCCGCACTGGGCGCGACGAACAAGATGTTCTGGAGCGAGATGCATCAGGCGGCGATGGAGCTTGCGCTCGACGTGTTCGGTGCGTCGTCGATGCTCGTCGACACCGGCCCGGCAGTTGGCTCGTGGCCCGGCGCGGTGCGCGACAAACGTCGCCCCACGTACCTCGTCAGCCCGATGATCAGTGCGTTCTTCTTCAGCCGCAGTGAGACCATCTGGGGCGGCACCAGCCAGATCCAACGCAACATCGTCGGCGAACGCGTGCTCGGCCTCCCAAAGGAGCCCTCATGAACGTTGGCGGTTGCCGCGGCGTGACCGTCGCCGAGACGGTCAGCGTGTGACAACCTCGGACGAAGTGGAGGTGTCGGCGACCGACGTCGACGGTGCGGCGCGCATGTTCACGCGGCCGTTCGTCTTGGTGACGACGGCGACGCTCGCGTTGTTCATCTACATCGGGGTAATGGTTCCACTGCTGCCGCGCCTCATCGAGGAGCAGCTCGGTGGGAACGAGATCGACATCGGACTCAACCTGGCGATCTTCAGCATCGCCGCAGTGTTGATCAGACCGCGGCTCGGCCGCTTCGCGGAGCGCCATGGCCTGCGGTACACGATGATCATCGGCGCGTTGCTCGCGGCGATCGCAACGGCCGCGTGCACGTTCGTCAACTCGCGCTGGGGCCTGCTTCCCCTGCGCGCCGTCCAGGGGATCGGCGAGGCATCCTTGTTCGTCGGTGCGGCAACCAGCATCAGCGATCTCGCGCCGCCAGGTCGCGGCGCTGAGGCAGCGAGCTACTTCTCGGTCGCCGTGTTCGGCGGCCTCGGCATCGGCCCCGTCATCAGTGAGTCGGTGATCGGCAAGGACAGGTTCGACGCTGCGCTGTGGGTGGCCGCCGGGTTCGCGCTGCTCGCTTCGGCGCTCGCGATGCTGACCCCAAAGGGTGTCCGTCATCACGAGGGCGCTGCGGAGGGCGGTCCACGATTCCACCGCGCCGCGATCCCGACCGGACTCGTGCTCGCGTTGGGTGTCGCGGGGTTCGTGACGTTCACGGCGTTCATGCCGGACTACTCCGTCACCGTCGGCCTCGACGGATCGAAGTGGGTGTTCGCGACATACGCCGGTGTGTGTCTGGTGATCCGAGTCGTGGCGGCGCGCGTGCCGGATCGAATCGGCCACGCCCGCGCTGTCAGCATCGCGATGAGCTTCTCCGCAGCGGGTCTCGCGACGCTGTTCCTGTGGCCGCGACCCGTCGGTGTCTTTGTCGGCACGGTCATCGTCGGCATCGGGATCTCGTTCAACTATCCGTCGCTGATGGCGATGACGGTGAAGGCCGTCCCCGAACGTGAACGTGTCAGAGCGATCTCGACGTTCACGATGTTCTTCGAGATCGGGACCGCGACGGGCGCGTTGCTGTTCGGCACGCTGGCCGATCTCACCACGAAACGAACTGCGTTCGTCGGTGGCGCCGGTTTCTGCATCATCGGGCTCGTCGTGCTGTGGAAGGTCGCGGTGCCGCGATCCCGTCTCCACATGGCTGTCTGATTTCCGCTAGTCATGGCGGCGCACCGACGCCACAATGACAACGTGAAACTCGACGACGAGCAGTGCTACCGGGCGGCGCAGAGCCGCGACAGCCGGTTCGATGGTTGCTTCATCACGGCCGTCAAGACGACCGGGATCTACTGTCGGCCGAGCTGTCCGGCGACGACACCGAAACGCCGCAATGTCGAGTTCTTCGTGACAGCGGCGGCCGCACAGCAGCACGCGTATCGCGCCTGCAAACGGTGCCGTCCGGACGCATCACCCGGATCGCCGGAATGGAACGTCCGCGCTGATGTCGTCGGTCGGGCGATGCGCTTGATCGCCGATGGTCTCGTCGATCGCGAGGGTGTCGCCGGGCTGGCGAGCCGTCTGAGCTACAGCGAGCGGCAGATCAACCGATTGCTGACGGCGGAGCTGGGCGCCGGTCCGCTCGCCCTGGCGCGTGCGCAACGAGCGCAGACTGCACGGACGCTGATCGAGACGACGTCGATGCCGATCACGCAGGTCGCGTTTGCCGCGGGGTTTGCCAGCGTTCGGCAGTTCAACGACACGATCCGGGAGGTGTTCGCCTCGTCGCCGACCGAGCTGCGTGGGTCGCGACACGTTGTTGCCGCCGGCGGCACACTCTCCCTCCGTCTTCCATATCGACCGCCGCTCGACAGCCACTCGCTGTTCGGTTTCCTCGGCGATCGGGCGATCTCGGGAATCGAGACGTGGGACGGGACGACATACCGCAGATCACTGCGGCTGAACCATGGCAACGCGGTCGTCGCCCTGTGGGCCGGAGCGTCCGCGCCGGGAGCGAACGCAGTGATGTGCACGCTGCATCTCGACAACGTCGCTGACGCCCAAGCAGCGGTGCAGCGATGCCGGCGCCTGCTCGACCTCGACGCCGACCCGACCACCGTCGAGTCGCACTTCGCCGACGATCCGATTCTCGCACCGCTCGTTCGCAAACGCCCGGGCTTGCGGTCGCCAGGACATCCCGACGGCGTCGAGCTCCTCACACGGGCAGTCCTCGGTCAGCAGGTGTCCGTGAAGGGAGCGCGAACACTGGCTTCGCGTCTCGTCTCGGCGGCCGGTGAGGCGCTCCCCGCGCCGGTGGACGGAGTGACCCACGTGTTCCCGTCGGCGGAGTCCATCGCGGCGTGCACGCCGAGCGATTTCGCGATGCCGTCCGCGCGGGGGCGAGCGCTGATCAACGCGTGCGAGCAACTCGCCGCCGGCGACATCGTGATCGACGCGGGAAGCGACCGCGACGAGTTGTCGCGCCAGCTCGAGTCGCTTCCCGGCATCGGCCCGTGGACCGCGAGCTACATCGCCCTGAGATCGCTCGGAGATCCCGACGTCTTCCTGCCGACGGACATGGGTGTCCGCAACGCGCTCCGCGCAATGGGCGCGGACTCCACGCCAACCGCTGCGGCACGACTCGCCGAATCATGGCGGCCGTGGCGCTCGTATGCCCTCCACCACCTATGGGCCAGCTTGTGACCAACGTTGTAGAAAGGAAGATCATGTTCCACACGATCACGATGCGCTCGCCGGTCGGCGAGTTGCGACTCATTGCAGGCGATCGCGGTCTGCGCGCCATCCTGTGGGGCGCTGAGGACGTTGCCCGAGTCGCTTCCATCGACGAAGCCGATCTCGTCGAGTCATCGACGCCCGTGCTCGATGCTGCGGTCCGTCAGCTCGACGAGTACTTCGCCGGAACTCGCCGCGAGTTCGACCTTCCACTGGATCCGCTCGGCACGCCGTTCCAACAATCTGCGTGGACGGTGCTGCGATCGATCCCGTACGGCCGAACGATCAGTTATGGACAACAGGCGATGCAACTGGGTGACCCGAACAAGGCCCGTGCAGTCGGGGCGGCGAACGGTAAGAACCCGCTGAGCATCGTCGTGCCGTGCCATCGAGTCATTGGATCGGGCGGTCATCTCACCGGGTTCGCGGCGGGCCTCGACGTGAAGTCGTGGTTGCTCGATCACGAGCGTCAGCCGCGCCTCATCCCGTGACGTTGCCTCGACCCTGAGGACTCAGGCGCCGTGACGCGCCCTTGCCTGCTGTTCGCGGCGGGCCTTCGCCCCGGCTTGCTTGGCCAGTTTCGCGGCCTTGCGCTTCGCCTTGATCTCTTCGTCGGCGGTCGGAGGCGGTAGCACCGCGACCTCCTCGTGCTCGACCGGCGGCAGCGCGAGGTTGTCGTCGTGCTTGAGCAGACGTGTCAACGCGACCGACGCAGCCGCCTCGCCGGCAACCGAGCCCGCCATCATCACACGCACCGTTGCCACGCCATGCTTCTCGATCAGTGCCGGCGCCGCGTCGAGGAGCTCGTCCTCGGTCGGGTTGTCGGAACTGTCGCCGAGCGCCTCGATGCAATCGGCGAGGCAAGGGTCGCACAGCAACGTCGTGATCTGCTCAAGGCCACCGTTCAACCGACCTCGCGCCGCCGTCGCCCTGATGGCCAGCGTGCGCGTCGACGGATCGGTGAAACCGCCCTCGCGAGCGCCGCAGATCTCGTCGAGCGCGGTCCGGTGGTCGTCGGGAAGGCTCGCGACCAAGGTTTCGAGCTCGTCGTCGGTCATGGCGGCAAACGCCCTGTCGAGGAGCGTCAGGCCGTGCAGGCGGTTCTTCATCTGGTTCATCGGCAGTCGAGGCTACCGGTAGACGCAGAGCCGTCGGGGCCCCATGTCCACTGCCGCGAAGTTCGACCGGGCGCCGTCATACACGACGACGTGGCCGATGGCGGACCAGCCAACCGATGATCATCCCGCCGATCGCCGACGCGACGACGACGATCCACAGCGGTGCGCTGGCGTCGCCGACCACATAACCGATCGGGACATCGTCGCGGTTGTCCATGGCGACGGCAACCAACGCAGCAATGATCAACACGATGAAGATCCAACGAATCAAATGGGCGACGTCGCGTCTGTGGACGGCCCCGGCGTAATCGCTCACTTCATCCGTCATCTGTCGACCTCCGTGCGGCTCTGGCCTCGGGTGATACCCGGATGTCGCCGGAGTCAACCGCGGTGGCCCTGATCGCGGCACGTAGGATCGCGGCGTGTCGATTCGCGTTGCCATCGCCGAAGACAACGCTCTGCTCCGCGATGGGCTGGCGCGGCTGGTGTCGTCCACGCGCGATTTCGAGCTTGTCGGAACCGCGTGCGACTACGACGAACTGCTCTCGCTCGTGACCGAGACGAACCCGGATGTCGTCGTGACCGACATCCGGATGCCGCCGAGCGGAACCGACGAAGGGATTCGCGCTGCGTCCGTGCTCCGGTCGAGTCATCCGCTGACTGGCGTCATCGTCCTCAGTCAGTACGTGTCACCGGCATACGCGATGTCGTTGCTGTCGCAGGGATCCGAGCGTCGGGGGTATCTGTTGAAAGACCGCGTGGCCGACGTCGACGATCTGGTCGACGCGATCCGTGTCGTCGCGGGCGGCGGTGCCGTGATCGACCCGAAGGTCGTCGAACAACTCGTCGCGTCGTCGAGCCGCAAGGCAAAAGGCCCGCTCGATTTCCTGACGCCACGCGAACGTGAAGTCATCGGCGAGATGGCGCAAGGGAAGTCGAACGCCGCAGTTGCTGCGGCGCTCGTGTTGTCGGAGCGTGCAGT
>DASWRR010000224.1:0-2793 GCA_036403055.1 Ilumatobacteraceae bacterium
GGCCCTCGAGCAGTTCCTGACCGACGTGTACTGGGACGAACCTGATTTTCTCCTTGTCGACATGCCACCAGGCACCGGCGACATCGCGCTGAGCCTCAGCCAGTACCTGCCGCGCGCCGAGGTCTACGTCGTCACCACTCCACAGCCCGCCGCGCAGAAGGTCGCCGCGCTCTCGGCGGCGATGGCGGCGAAGGTCAACCTGTCGGTCAAGGCCGTCATCGAGAACATGAGCTGGTTCACGGGCGACGACGGCAAGCGCTACGAGATCTTCGGCAGCGGCGGGGGTGCGGAGCTCGCCGACGAGCTCGGTGTTCCGCTGCTCGGCCAGCTCCCCCTCATTCCCGAGTTGCGCGAAGGCGGCGACGACGGAATGCCGATCACGGTCGCCGACCCCGACAGCGAGGCTGCGAAGCTCTTCCACGAGATGGCCCGACGCATCGCTGTCGACTTCAAATCGAAGAAGGTCTTCAACGCCGCACTCAAGATCGGCTGACAACCCCGACCGAGTGTTAGGCGCCCACCCGAGTGGCAAACACTCCGATGGGTGGTTCTCAGTCGCCCCAGTGGCGCTGCTCGACGAACGGATCGCCGTACATGTGGTACCCGTTGCGCTCCCAGAAACCGGGCGCGTCGCTGTCGCGCAGCTCGAGTGATCGCACCCACTTCGCGCTCTTCCAGAAGTACAGATGCGGGACGACGATCCGCACCGGGCCTCCGTGGATCGGTTCGATCTCCTCACCTTCGTAGGCGTAGGCCACGATCGACTCGTCGGTCGTGATGTCGGCGATCGGGATGTTCGTGGTGTAACCGAACTCGGCGTGCTCCATCACGTGCGTCGCTCCGGGGCGGACGCCTGCTCGATCGAACAGGTCGCGGACGCGGACCCCGGTCCACGACGTGTCGAACTTGCTCCACTTCGTGACGCAGTGGATGTCGAACGTCAGCGTCACCGACGGCATCGCCTTCAACTCGGCGAGATCGACGGTGAACGGGTGGTCGACCATGCCGGTGATCGCGAGGTTCCATTCACCGGGCGCGTACGTCGGCACATCTCCGACGTGCAACACCGGGAAGCGATCGGTGAGGTACTGCCCGGGCGGTAGGCGATTGGGGTCGTAGCCCTTCTCGATCAGTTCCTTGCGGTTGCGGTCGAAGAAGCCCATGCCCAACAGTCTGTCCCAGTTGGCTTGTCGTTACACCGGCGCGAGGTCACGACAGGGCGCCGTGCCGTGTGCCCTACGCTGGTCCAGCATGAGCAGCATTCCGCCCCCGCCGCCGCCACCGCCGCCCCCGCCGCCACCTCCTCCGATGTCGCCGCCGCCCGGTTACGTCGCATACGGCGGTCCAGGGGCGTACAGCGGCACGTTCCGGCGGATCGGAGGACTCGCCAAGGCCCTGGTGATCCTCACCCTCGTCGGGCTGCTGGCGACGGCAGCCAGCGTCGCGGTGCAAGTCACGCTGCGCAACAAGGCGCTCGAGTTCCGCAACGGTGAGACGACGCTCCGCGAGTTCGCGGACAAGCTCGGGCCGTATCTCGCAACCGTTGCGCTCGCCGGCTTCATCGGGCTCGCCGCACTGATCGTCCAGATCGTGTGGACGTTCCGCATCGCCAAGAACATGGAGGTGCTCGGTCGTCAATCCCGATCGTTCTCGCCAGGTGTCACGATCGCGATCAACATCCTCGGCGGATGCACGCTCGGCATCCTGCCGTACTTCATGTGGCGTGAACTGTGGAAGGGAAGCGATCCCCAATCACCGCCAGGTGATCCTGGCTGGAAGCAACGGCCTGTCGGCAGCATCGTCCACATCTGGTTGGTCGCGAACCTGCTGAGTGTGATCGTGGCCGGGAGCCTCGGCATCGGGAGCGCCCTCACCCGTGTCAGTCGCAACTCGGACACGACGATCGCCCGCCAACTCGACGATCGCCTCGGGCTGGTGATCACCGCCGGTGCACTCAGCATCGTGACATCGCTCATCTTCGTCGGCCTGGTTCGTCAGCTCTCTGCCCGGCACATGCAGGCAACGCGCGAGGCGTAGGTGCTCTACGTCGTTCGCCATGCGAAGGCCGGGAGTCGGCACGACTTCAAAGGCGACGACCGATTGCGGCCGTTGAGTGGTTCCGGGAAGCGCCAATCCGAAGCACTCGCGACGTGTCTGGCGCCGCTCGTTTCACCGGACTCCGCCAGGTTGATCAGCAGCCCGTTCCTACGATGCATCCAAACCCTCCGGCCGCTGGCGAAAGCAATCGGTGCATCCGTGGAGACCGACGAGTGCCTCGCCGAAGGACACGGGTTCCTCGACGTGCTCGACCTGCTGACGACGCTCCCCGACACCAGCGTCATCTGCAGTCACGGCGATGTGATCCCCGACATCATCGGCGCACTCGAGCGGCGCGGTTGCGAGTTCCTCTCGCCGCCTGATTTTCGCAAGGCCAGCGTGTGGGCACTGGACCACGAGGGCAGCGAGATCCGCCGCGCCGACTCGTGGCCGCCACCGGTGATCGGCCCCTAGTTGTGCTGACGCGGCGGCCGCGTCAGTTGCGTGTGCACACGAAGCTGCTGCCGGTGCGCACACAGTCGCTCGAGGCGATGTAGACCCAGATGACTGCGCAGACGACGAGCAGGACGATGCCGACCACGATGCCGGCGATCGCCATCCCACGACCGCCGCGTTCCCCGCTCTTGGTCTGCTTGAGCCCGATGAAACCGAAGATCGTCCCGAGCAAACCCATGATCTGCAGGCCCCAGAAGCATGGGATGACGCCGACCAGACTGCACACGAGCGACGCGATCG
>DASWRR010000225.1:0-1880 GCA_036403055.1 Ilumatobacteraceae bacterium
CGACGAGGTCGGCAAGCCCGACGTCGTGTTGTAGATCGGTCCACGTGTACCGCAAGCCCGCCGCTCCCCTGCTGTTGGTCAACGCGTCGTGCACCTTGGCCAGCGTGAGTCGCAGCGCGTGCTCGTAGCGCGGCCATGGCCCGTGGTCGCCGGCTGCATCGTGCACCCGAATGCGGGCAGGGCGAGCCAACGGGCCACCGTCGATCTCGATGCTCAACCGCCGTTCGACTCCGACCGCGCGCAGGCTGACCTGTTCGATGGCGTTCACTGTCACGAACCCGTTCAACAGGATGTGTGATCGCCGCTCGGCGATCGATACCTGCACGATGAAATGAGACGGCGACCGATCGAGCATCCGAGCCGACGAGACGGCGCCGAGAACGTTTCGCACAACCGCGAGTTGTTCGGCGAACGATGACCGATGCGGCTCACTGGAGGTGATGGTGCTTTCGGTGAGACCGATCTCGTCCGCGTCGATCAACTCGTGCACGGCACCGGTGCGCGGCGCATATCGCGGTGATGGCACGAGAAGGCAATCGTGTCGTCTCGCGAGATCTTGCATCGCGACCACCTCGACTTCCGACAGGCGACCGGGCCGATCCACGACCACGGCCTTCGGCGCGAGCGCAATCGCTCGCGCGACCGCTTCAGGATCGTGCGCGCTGACAACCGCGACATCGGCGGCGCCATCGACGAGGCGGTAGCTGTTCGGCAGGCTCGCCAAGACCATGCGATGCACGACGGCATCGACACCGGGCTCATCGATCGACACTGTGTAGGTCGTCACGAGCGTGCAGCCATAACACGGTCGACCTGATCGGCGATGTCGAGCGCGTAGACGACGTCCGCCACCACGTCGTCCACGGAGGCAGGCGGGTTTGCGCCGTCGACGACAACGTCGTACATGACCTCCCACTCTCGTTGGTATCCGTTGATGTCGAACTGGAACGTGCGACTCGAATCGCCAGTCGTCAGGTGGACAACGGATGACCCGCCGGTGACGAACGACGGTGGAAATGTGGCCCGCAGATCGCAGGTGCGACTGACGGCACGGAGCGACCAGTCGGACGCCCACGCGCCGCCCATGTACGCGAGCAGTTCGAGCGTGTGGAGACCGTCGGTCAGCACGACCATGTAACCCCAGGGTCGGACGAACTCAGCGGACACGACGCGGCCGACGACCGGGTTCAACATACGAATCAACGGGAAGTTGTGAATGGCGAGGCCGAGCATCCCACCGCGCACCATGACGGCATCGGACACACCGGCATTGCTCGGTGTCGGCGGCGTCGGCGACGCCGGTTCCGCGGCCTGATCGGTGAAGACATCGTTGTGCGGCAGGAGGATGCTCGACTGCGTGAAGAGCGCTTCCTCTCCCTCCTCCAACCACGCACGATGCGCAGCGGCGAACCCCGCGTCGTACGCGTGCATCGCACCAACCATGATGTGGGTACCGGATGCGTGAGCGGCTGCGCTGATCGCGTCCGCCTCACCGTGGCTCTCGGCAAGCGGCTTCTCGCACAGCACAGCCCTCTTACCGGCGGCGCACGCCGCGACGACTTGGCTCGCGTGCAGCGCATTGGGACTTGCGACGACGACGGCCTCGACGTCGGGGTCGTCGAAGACGGAGTCGGCGTCGGTCGAGAACGACGCGCCGCAGCGATCGGCGACTCGTTCGGCCAATCGCGCATCGATGTCCATCACACGCACGACGTGGAACTGATCCGGCATTCCGGCAAGCGCGGGCAGATGAATCGCCTGCGTCACGAGACCCGCACCGAGAAAGCCAACGCCGACCGAACGTCTCATGCCACCGGACCCTACTTTTCCGCGCCCGTCGCGCGCACCGCCCGGCTCGCGTGAGTCGGTTAGCGCGTCAC
>DASWRR010000226.1:0-2482 GCA_036403055.1 Ilumatobacteraceae bacterium
CGCCGCGCGCCTGCGCGACGAGGTCAACGACCTCCGCCGCGAGCTGCGCGACGCCGGCTGAACCGACTCCGAGCTACCAGGCAGAAACGAGGGGCGCCGACAGCACAGTGGTCATCGAGTCGGGCGGCAGCGGCAGTGCGAACAGGTAGCCCTGTCCGAGGCGGCAGCCGAGGCGGACGAGCCGATCGCACTGCGTCTGGGTCTCGACGCCTTCGGCGATCACTTCGAGGCCGGCGTCCGCAGCCATCGAGATCATCGCCTTGACGACGGCTGGCTCGCGCTCGCCGTCGATGACCTGACCGGTGAATCGCCGGTCGAGCTTGACGCCGCTGATCGGCAGCGACGTCAAGGTCTCGAGGCTCGCGAACCCGACGCCGAAATCGTCCAGCACCAACTTGACGCCCGACTTGGCGACGTCGTTGAGCTCGGTGAGAGTGGACGGTGAGAGATCGAACGATTGGCGTTCGCTGAGCTCCAACGAGATCAGCTCGAGCGGAATCCCGTGCTTGTCGGCAAGGTCGGTGACGGTCTTGCGCAAGCCCGACGCCGGAATCGAATCGAAGTCGAAGTTGACGGCGAGACGAAGGTTCGGCGACACGCTGCGGAAGGTCGCGAGGTGCGACAGGCCGTCGTCCAGCATCCGCTGGAAGAGGGCTGCGTTCAGTCCCGCTCGCTCGATGCCCGGCAGGAACTCGTACGGCTCGCGGATCCCGGTATCGGTCTGCCACCTGGCGAGTGCTTCGATGGCGACGACATCACCGGTCCGCATGTCCACGATCGGTTGGAAGTACGCGCGGATCTGGCCCCTGTCGAGTGCGTCGATGAGCTCCGTGGTCGCGTCGTCGAACCCGGTCGTTGCGATCGTGACTGCGGATCGCGCTGCAGCAATCGATGCTTCGGCCGCGTCGAGCGCGGCCCCGAGACCGACGCCCGGCAGACGCCGACCGACGCCGACCCAGGCGCCGATTCCGGCGGCGCTCAGTGTCTGGCGGATATGCGTCTCCAGTGTCATCGCCTCAGTGGCGCAGAGATCGACTGCGAGGATTCCGAACTGCAGCCCGGTGATCCGTGCGCAGAAGTGGCGACCGTCGATCGTCGTCTCGAGCAGCTTGCCGAACTCGGCGAGGAGCTCGTCGCCGGCCTCGTGGCCTTGGCGCTTGTTCAGTTCGTGCAGCTCGTCGAGGCAGATGATGAACACCCACGCCTGTTCGCCGTTGCCGTTGCAACGCTCGTCGTCGCGGCCGAGTTGTGTCTCCCACGCCTGGCGCGTCGCGGCTCCCGTCAGGGCGTCACGTGCCGCGTCGTCGCGGTCGGATCGTCGAGTACCAGCCGCCAACGCGGCCTCCGCACCCGCCAATGCGCCGAGCGTGTTGGCGAGCAGTGGGATCAGGGACTCTGCATGCGCCGGCATCGGAGCCGGCAGCTCGCGGCTGAGGCCGATCAGCGACCCGTACGGCTGACCGTTCGGCAATTGCACGGGAACGACCATCTTCGTCACGTTCGCCAGGAAGCGATCGGTCGCGAGGTCGCTCGGCAGCACGCTGTTGGCGACGATCGAGAACTGCGGGTCGACCGCGGCGATCACGATCCGTTCGTAGTCGTTGATCCTCGTGAACAGCCACGTCGGATAACCCGAGTGTCGTCGCAAGTGTTCGAGCGCGGCGCGAGCCGTCCGGCCCAGGGTCGCATCAATGGTCTGTCCGCCGTTCATGTCAGTGCTATCGGCACGACAACACCAAAACTGGAGCAGAACGTGTGTTCGTTTTGCTGCTATGATGGGGCGACATGTACCACAAGCGTCGGCCATACGGATCTGGGTAGCCTCGCCACGATGCCTGCCGCAGATTCCGGAAAGATCATCGTTCGCGGCGCACGCGAGCACAACCTGCGAAACGTCAACGTCGAGCTGCCGCGCGACAAGATGATCGTGTTCACGGGGCTGTCGGGTTCCGGCAAGAGCAGCCTTGCGTTCGACACGATCTATGCAGAAGGACAACGGCGGTACGTCGAGAGCCTCAGTGCATACGCTCGCCAGTTCCTCGGCCAGATGGACAAACCCGACGTCGACATGATCGAAGGGTTGTCGCCGGCGATCTCGATCGATCAGAAGTCCGCCAGTCGCAACCCGCGGTCGACGGTTGGGACCATCACCGAGATCTACGACTACCTCCGCCTGCTGTATGCCAGGATCGGCGTGCAGCACTGCCCCGAGGACGGCACGCCGCTCCAACGCCAGACTCCGCAGCAGATCGTCGACCGAATCCTGCTGCTTCCTGACGGCACCCGGTTCCAAGTCCTCTCTCCTGTCGTGCGCGGCCGCAAGGGCGATTACGACACGCTGCTCGAGGATCTTGCCGGACAGGGGTACGTCCGCGCCAGGGTCGATGGTGAGGTCGTCGACATCGCCGAGTTCCTGAAGCGGGACGAGCGACTGGCGCGATACGAACAGCACAAGATCGAGGTCATCATCGATCGTCTCGTG
>DASWRR010000227.1:0-5637 GCA_036403055.1 Ilumatobacteraceae bacterium
CTGGTGGAGCGCCATCACCCGGCCCTGCATCGAGGGCTCCGTCGCTTGCTGGATGATGACGGTGTTCACCGACTGGAACGACGCCGAGGCAAAGCCCAACACGACGCTCATCGCAACGAACGTCAAGTAGGTCGGCATCAAACCAAGGGCGACGATGGCGACACCGAACCCGCTCAATGCGATCGCGAGCGTGCGACGAGGATCGGGTTTGATGCCCGCGATGTAGATGCCACCGACGATCGAGCCGATCGCGCTCACGCTCATCGCGGCACCGACCGAGCCGGCACCGCGATCGAATCCGAAGCGAACCATCGACGGAAACGTCGTCGGGAAGTTGAGCGCGATGGCGCCCACGATCGACATGACCACCAGCGGCCTGGCGACCTCGGGATGGCTGCGAACGTACGCGAGTCCCTCGCGCAGCTTCCCCTTCGTGTGCCGGATCATCGGCCGGGCGACGAGCTCGCTCGCACGGAGTGCCAGCAGCGCGGCGATCACGATCAAGTACGAAGCCGCGTTGATGTAGAAGCCGATCGTGACTCCGACGGTGGCGATGAGACCTCCGGCGAGCGCAGGTCCGACCAGTCGTGAGACGGAGTTGATCGTGCCGTTGGCCGCGACCGCGTTGGACAGCAGGTCACGGCCGACGAGTTGGAACAAGATGGCCTGCATCGTCGGGCGTTCGATGGCGAGCACGAGACCGAGCGCAAACGTCAGCGCATAGATCCACCAGATCGTGGCGTGACCACTGCTCACGACGATCCCGAACGTCAACGCAAGGATGCCGGAGGCTGTTGATGTCGCCAGCAGGAGTCGTCGGTTGTCGAGACGGTCGGCGAGCACGCCTGCTGGTGCGCCGAGGACGAGCATCGGGAGGAACTGCAGGGCGAGCGCGATGCCGAGTTGATCGCTGCGATCAGTGAGCTCGAGGACGAGCCACGTGACGGCGAGCGATTGCGCCCATGAGCCAATGCTGGAGATCGTCTGCCCAATGAAGTACAAACGGAAGTTCCGGTTGCCGAAGGCCGCGAATCGGCCCGGCGTCATCGTCGGTTCGTCACCGACTCGAGATCCCGCGGCGTGCGGAGCATGTCTGTTCATGACATTGACCTTGACCGGAGGCGTTGGCTTGCGCAACTGTTCTTGCCATGCAGGCAAGCGCTTCTCCAGAGTCCATCGATGAACGTGTGCGGCGACGCCTCCGCGAGCTCCGTCACGAGCAGGGCCTCACTCTTCAACAGGTCAGCGATCGAGCCAACATCGACATCTCGATGCTCAGCCGGCTCGAGGCCGGCAAGCGACGTCTGGCGCTCGATCACATCCCCGGGCTCGCCGCTGCTCTGTCCGTGAGCACCGATGAGCTGCTCGGAGGCGCGCCGGCGTCCGACCCGCGAGTCCGTGGCGAGCCGATCACTCGCGACGGCCTGACGATGTGGCCACTCACCAACAGGGCCTCAGGCGGATTGCGCACCTTCAAGATCCGGATCACCAGCAAGCGACGTCGGCCGCCCCCACGCGACCAACTCCGAGTGCACGATGGTCACGATTGGATGTACGTGCTCGACGGACGGATGCGCCTGATCCTTGGCGAACAGGACCTGATCGCCGAACCCGGCGAAGCGGTTGAGTTCAGCACTCTCGTACCGCATTGGTTCGGCGCGGTCGATGGCCCCGTGGATCTCATCGCCGTCTTCGGAGCCCATGGGGAACGTACCCACCTCCACGATTGAGCGGTCTCCTCGACCGGGCGCTCGCGCGCGTGTCCGTTACTCACGGTGTCGAGCGTTTCTGGCCTCGTGTGCGGTGGACGCCCCGAGCGCGTACTTCGCGGCCGCCTCACATTCAGCGAAGCTCCAGCGCGACAGCTTTCCACGGACAGCCGGAACTGCCCTCGCTGACATCGAGAGGGAAGTGATCCCGAGTCCCACGAACACCGGCGCAAGCGCTGCGTCCGATGCGGCCTCGCCGCAAATTCCGACCGGCTTGTTGTGCGCCTTTCCGGCTTTGGCACACATGGCGACGAGTGAGAGCAGTGCCGGTTGCCATGGGTCGAGGAACGCGGCGAGGCTTCCTTCCATTCGATCAGCGGCGAACGTGTACTGGGCGAGATCGTTGGTACCGATGCTCAAGAAGTCGACCTCTTGCAGAATCTGTTCAGCAAGAAGTGCGGCAGCCGGGATCTCGATCATGACTCCCACTGTCGTCAGACCAGCAGCGTGCGCTGCCCGACAGAACTCTCGAGCCTCGTCCGCGGTCGCGACCATCGGTGCCATCACCCACAGGTTCGACCCAGGCACGGATTCGCCGGCCGCGGCGAGAGCCTCGAGCTGTGTGTCGAGGATCTCGGGACGATGTCTGGCGATGCGCAGGCCGCGAACACCGAGCGCGGGGTTGGGACCCTCTTCGATGTCGAGGAAGGGCAGCGGCTTGTCGGCGCCGGCGTCGAGGGTCCGGACGACGACCTTTCGTGATCCACACGCGGAGAGCACGGCCTCGTAGGCCATGCGTTGCTCGTCGAATGTCGGCGCGGTGTCGCGATCGAGGAAGAGGAACTCGGTACGAAACAGGCCGACGCCCTCGAAGTCGTCGTCGATGCGGCCGCCGAGATCGTCGACGGAACCGATGTTGTGCAGCAGTCCGACGCGATGGCCGTCAGCAGTTGCTCCCGGTCCGCGGACGCTGTCGTCGGCGCGTTGTTCATCAGCCTGGGCGCGGATCTCGCGCTGGCGGTTGACGTCGGGTTCGACTTCTACGGTGCCCGCTTCGACGTCGACTGCGACCATGACGCCGTCGCCGATGTCCATCACTCCGAGGCAGGCAACGATGCACGGCAATCCGAGGGAGCGCGCCAAGATCGCTGTGTGGCTCGTGGTTCCGCCTCGCTCGGTGACGAGCGCGAGCACGGTGTTGGTGTCGATTCCGGATGTGTCGGCGGGCGAGAGGTCGTCGGCTGCCAAGATGTGTGGCACCCCAGGTTTGGGCAGTCCTGGCATCGGCAGGCCGAGGAGCACCGCGATGACCCGGTCGCGGATGTCGCCGAGATCTGCGGCTCGTTCGGCGAGATAGCCGCCCGCGTCGGCAAGGAGCTCGCGATAGCCCTCGAACGCCGTGTAGACCGCGTGCGGAGCATCGTTGCGCGAACGGATCAGCTCCTCGACCTGCTCTTGCAAGCTCGGGTCTGCAGCAATCATGCTCAGCGCATCGAGCACGGCCGATGCGGTGCTGTCGGTGGCCTCGAGTGACTTCGTGGCGAGATCTGCGCTGACCGTTGCCAGTGCGTTCGCTGCGGCCAGCGCCTCGGTCTCGTCGTCGTCGACAAGATGCGCAGTCGGTAGTTCGGGCGGCCGGCCCATCTTGAAGAGGGGCCCGATGGCGATGCCGGTGCCAACGCCGACGCCCTGCAGGCGGTCAGCCATCTGCCGGGCTTTCATCTGCGTCCAGGTCCCGGCTCACGAGATCGACGAGCGAATCGATCGCCGCTCGGGCGTCGGCAGAGTCGTCGTCAGTTTCCAGCGTCACGGTGGTGCCACGGAGGGCGCCAAGCGACAGTACGCCAAGCATGCTGGCCGCGTTGACCGGCTTCTTGCCGTCGACAGAGATGCGCACCTTGACGGGTGAGGCCGTGGCGGCCTTGACGAACAGCGCCGCGGGTCGAGCGTGCAGCCCTGTCGTGGAGCCGACTACGGCAGTCTGGGTGATCATGTGCTGCTCCTTCGTCCGGGAAAATTACGGTTCGATTGTCACTTTGATGGCGTCGCCACGGGCGACGAGCTCGATCCCGTCGAGCACCTCGTCGAGCGGCAGCCGATGGCTGATGAGATCGTTCACGGGAACCCGTCCGGTGGCGATGTAGTCGAGGGCCATCGCATTGTGAGCGGGGCTCGACCCGTTGGCGCCGACCAACGTGAGCTCGCGATAGTGAACGAGGTTGCTGTCGAGGGTGATGGTCGGCTTGTCCTTCGGCAGTCCCCCGAAGAGGCTCAGCCGACCCTGCCTCGCCAGCATTTGCAGCGCTTGCTCCTGTGCAGCGCCGGCAGCGGTGGCGGTGATGGCGACATCGACGCCGCGACCGTCGGTGAGCTCGAGGACGCGCTCGATCGGGTTCGACGACGATGGTGCGATGACGGCGTCGGGCTGGACGAGCCGCTGTGCTTCGACGAGTCGATCTTCGTTGAGATCGATCAAGAACACTCGCTTCGCCCCGGATGCACGAGCCACTCGGACGTGCAGACACCCGATCGGGCCGGCGCCGAGGATCACGACGTCGTCGCCGACACCGACGCGAGCGAGAAGCTGGCCATTGATGACGCACGCCAATGGCTCGGCCACCGACGCCTCGGCGAAGCTGACCGACTCTGGGATCCGATTGAGGCCGTCGACGCCCAGAACCTTCGCCGGAACGCGGCAATACATTGCGAACGCGCCGTCGAAGTCGTAGCCCATCGAGGTCTGGAACGGACAGATGGTCATGCGGCCGGCTCGGCAATCGGGGCAGACGCCGCAAGGGATTGCGGCGATCACCTGCACCCGGTCACCCACCTTCCATCCGTCGACATCGCTACCGACGGCGACGATCTCGCCGGCGATCTCGTGGCCCATCGTCCGCGGCGGATGGATGTTCTGGTGCCCGTGGCGGCTGATCTTCACATCTGTGCCGCACGTCGAACAGTTGCGAACACGAATGACGACGTCGCCTGATCCAGCGACGGGCTCGGGCACGTCCTCGAGACGGATGTCTCCCGGCGCGTGGAAGCGCGCGGCAATCATTCGTCGTCCGGAGTGAGGATGACGATGACGTCGTCAACCGACGTGGCACCGCGCAACGCCGCGGCGCGATCCTCGTCCATCAACACCTCGGCCAATTGGGCGAGAATCCCGACGTGTCCGTCGCCGACTGCGGCGATACCGATGCAGACCTCCACGCGATCGCCGTGCCAATCGACGCCGCCAGGAAACTGAACGACTGCGAGGGCGTCGCGCAGCACGGAGTCCTTACCGGCCAACGTGCCGTGGGGTATCGCGACGCCCTCGCCAACAAACGTGGAGATCGACTGCTCGCGCTCGAGCATCGCATCCACGTACGACGGGTCGACTGCACCGACCGCGACCAGCACGGCACCGACCTGTCGGATCGCATCGTTGAAATCCGTGGCCTCTTGACCGAGGAGGACGCCGGTCGGGGTCAGCAGTTCGACTGTCCGACCGTCACCCATCGATGACTCCACCCTTGAGGATCGCCTGCACCACCGCGGTCACGGCGGGATCACCGAGGAAGAGACGGAAGGGAACGATCACACCATCGGGATACACCTGTCGGGCTCGCTCGGCGAGCCCGACATGGCATACGACGACATCCGCGTCGGATGGGATCTGCGCGACCGGCGTGTGCACGACGCTGACCTCGGTGCCCTTCAGTTGCTTCTTGAGCGTGCCGGCCAGCATCACACTGGAGCCCATGCCGGCGTCACACGCGACGACCAACTTGTGCACCGCGGAACCATCGACGCTTGGCATCGTCAGATCCCTTCGACAGCGGGCGTTGCGCCGACGGGGGTCAGCTTCGATGCTTGCTTGTTGGCCGCCGACTGCTCGCGAGCGGCTTCGAGGTCGACCACGTCTTCAGCAGTTCGTCCGAAC
>DASWRR010000228.1:0-7940 GCA_036403055.1 Ilumatobacteraceae bacterium
TCATGGTTTCACTGTGAAGCAGCGACCGCCGCGGCGGAATCCGGCCGCCCGGCATCCGCGTCCGGGGGTTGTCCCCACCTACCATGGCCCGGTGACCGGCACCCTTGTCATCCTGCGCCACGGCGAGAGCACGTGGAACGAGCTCAACCTGTTCACCGGCTGGCACGACGTGCCGCTGAACGCAAAAGGCCTGGCAGAGGGGGCCGCGGCAGGTCGGACGATGGCGCAGGCCGGCCTTCGGTTCGACGTCGGTCACACGTCGGTGTTGTCGCGCGCTGTGGTCACCTGCAACCTCGCGCTCGACGCGATGGGGCAGGTGTGGTTGCCCGTCGTACGACATTGGCGGCTGAACGAACGCCACTACGGCGCGTTGCAAGGCCTCGACAAGAAGGCGACGACGGAGCGGCACGGACCCGAGCAGACGAAGCTCTGGCGTCGCAGCTACGACGTCCCGCCGCCTCCCGTCGACGTCGACGATCCGGAGCACCCCATCAACGATCCGCGGTACCGGCTGCTTCCGCCGGACGTGCTGCCCGCAAGTGAGTGTCTGAAGGACGTCGTCGCGCGCGTGCTGCCGTATTGGCATGACGTCGTCGCGCCACAGTTGCTGGCGGGTCAAAACGTGTTGATCACCGCGCACGGAAATTCGTTGCGCGCGCTCGTGATGCATCTCGAGCACGTCTCCCCGGACGAGATCGCGGAGCTGAACATTCCGACCGGTGCGCCGCGACGGTACGACTTCAACGCCCAGCTACATGTTGTCTCCGCTGCGTACCTCGGCGATGCCGACGCGATCGCCGCGGCAGCCGCAAAAGTCGCCGCGCAAGCGGGTGGGTGAGCGGCAACAAAGTGCAAGGCGCGAGCCGCGTGTGCTGCGTGTCTACACTCTCCCGAATGGCTAGCAAAAAGGCGTACCTCGATCATCTCCGCAAGGTCTCGTTGTTCTCTGCATGCTCGCAGAAGGACCTCGAGAAGATCGCCAAGGCCGGTGACGAGGTCGTCATGCCTGCCGGCTCGCTCATCGTCGATCAGGGCCAGACGGGACGCGAAGCGTTCGTCGTCCTCGAGGGCACTGTCATGGTCAAGCGCAACGGCAAGAAGGTCGCATCGCTCGGGCCCGGCACCGTTGTCGGTGAGCTCTCGTTGCTCGATCACGGCCCGCGCACCGCGACGGTCATCTGCGAGTCCGATTGCACGCTCCTCCTGCTCAGCCAGCGTCACTTCATGGCGGTGCTCGACGACGTCCCATCGATGTCGCACAAGCTGCTCGCCTCGCTGGCCGGTCGCATCCGCGACCTCGACCGCCAGTACTACGGCTGAACCTCCGTCGGAGTGCGTCGCGCCACCCCGGGTGCGCCGAAAACACTCCGATGCAGTTGGAACACCAGGCCGAGCATGACGCCGAGTGCGGCGCCTCCCGCGGCGATCGCCATGCGCCATAGCCACACCTGATCACCGACGCGTTCACTGTTCGACTCGACCTCGGCGATCGAACGGTCGAGCTCAGCCGGCACGGTCTGCAACGACGTGATCGCCTTCTGCAAGACGGGGGCCGCTTCGCCTATCGACCCCGACGCCTCCGCGAGATTGATCTCGACATCGGCGATGGACGCTTCCGCTTCGTTCAGCATCTCCGAGAGATTGGCGATGGGAGGGACGATCGACCCGGCATCAAGGATCCGTCGGACCGCAGCCGAGACGCGACGTGTCGCGACCAACGCGTCGACCGTGCTTCCCAAGCCGTCGCCGGTGATCCCGATCACACGTTGGAGCTCGACAGCCGACGCCGCAGTGTCGACGGCCAACTCGCGCGCCGATGTCATCGACGCCGCGGTTCTTGCCATGCCGCGCTGAGTTGCGCCGGCAAGCCGTCCGGTGGCGACCCAGCCAGCTATCACTGACGCGACGATCAGGGCGCTGGCGACGACGGTGAAGAACTTCGATCGGTTCATCGCCGCCCATTGTTGCCCGCTGTCCGCGCAATGGGCGGCGATGCCTGCCGATCGATCAGAGGTCAGTCGACCAGTGAGTAGTGGTGCTCCAACTCTCGTCGCAGTGTCGGTGACACGACGTGATTGCGATGCACCTTGGGTGCCCGCAAGACATCTTCTTTGTCATACGGCACGACGACGGCGCCGCCCTTGTCGAGGTACACCGGTGGGGTCAGCGGAATGTAATGCCGCGCGTGCAGAACGCCTGGCGAAACCACACCCCACGTCGGCTCCTCGGTGATCTCGTCGTACACGACATCTGTGATCGTTCCGACTTCGGTACCGTGCCGGTCGATGACCGGGTGGCCGCTGTAGGCCTGAAGTTCGTCGTTCATCTGTCCTCCTTGGGACCAGTAGTCCCGCAAATTTGATGTCCGACCGCTTTGTTTTGGTTGCCTTGAAGGTACCACTGGGCGACCATTCTCAAACGCGTACACCGTCCCACTAGGGTCGGACCTGCCATGAGCACGCACTCTGACCCTTCACTTCCGGCGTCCGATCCCACGCCAAAACGTGTCAAACCGCACCAGCTCGTCATCGGCATCGGCTGTTTCATCGGCCTGTTCACGCTGGTGTCGGGGATACTGCCGCAGATCACTGCGTGGCACGACGACAGTCCGACATCGCGCGAAGTGTTCGGCGGAGTTCCGAGCGGACTGCAGGTCGCGTTCTACATGGTGATCCCCGTCGTCATCGTGTGGGGCTCGATGGTGTTCGCCGATCGTGTGCGCAACTGGGAGCGCGGCGCACCGGATCGTCGACGAACCACGACCAAGAACGCAAAGCGGCGGCTCGCCGATTTTCGCTCGGGCGTGTACATGCGCACGCTGCTGCGCGATTCCGCTGCAGGGTTGATGCACTCGCTGATCTACTTCGGTTTCCTCGCGTTGCTGGGCGTCACGACGGTGCTCGAGGTCGACCATCAGCTGCCACCGAGCGCGAAGTTCCTCCATGGCAAGACGTACATGGCGTATGCGTTGTTCGCCGACTTCGCCGGCCTCGTGTTCACGGTCGGGATCGTGTGGGCGATTTTGCGGCGATACGTGCAGCGGCCGTATCGCATCCGCATCAAGACGAAGCCGGAGTACGCGGCGATCCTCGGCACCTTTCTTCTCATCGGCGTCTCCGGATTCTTCGCGGAGGCGTTTCGCATCGCCGAGATCGACCGGCCGAGCTACGAGAAGTGGAGCTTCATCGGATATCCGTTGAGCCAACTCTTCAAGACGATGTCGCTCGACAACCTCACCCGTTGGCATCAGATCATGTGGTCGTTGCACGTCCTCGGATTCATCATCTTCCTCGCGCTCCTCCCGATCACGATGCTGCGGCACATGTTCACCTCCCCGCTCAACATGTACCTGCGCGATCGCGATCGTCCGAAGGGCGCGATGAAGGCGATGCCGAACCTCAGCGAGACATCGCTCGAGACGTTCGGTGCCTCCGTGGTCGAGGACTTCACGTGGAAGCAGTTGCTCGACACCGATGCCTGCACGATGTGCGGTCGGTGCACGAGCGTGTGTCCCGCTCATGCAACCGGCAAGCCGCTCGATCCGCGTGAGATCGTGTTGAAGACCGGAGAGGTGATGGCTGCGAGCTCGCCGCACGGTGCCGTGAGCCCGCCGCTCGGCACGGATCGCGAGATCACCATCTCGTCGAACTCGGTGTTCGAGCGCATCACGCCCGAAGAGCTGTGGGCGTGCACGAGTTGCCGGGCGTGCGACGAGGTCTGCCCCGTCAACATCGAGATCCTCGACAAGATCCTCGACATGCGGCGGTACCTCTCGCTGATGGAGAGCAACTTCCCGGCCGAGCTCGGCAACGCATATCGGGCGATGGAGAACCAGGGCAACCCGTGGGGGATGAATCAGGGCGAGCGCGGCGATTGGGCGCGCAACATCGATGGTGTCACCGTTGTCGATCCCGGCGAGCCACTGACCGCGGAGTACCTGTACTGGGTCGGTTGCGCCGGCTCGTTCGATGACAAGAACCGCAAGGTCACCCAGGCCATGGCGAAGTTGCTGCGGCGTGCGGGCATCGACGTTGCGATCCTCGGGCCGAGCGAGATGTGCACCGGCGACCCGGCGCGGCGAAGCGGCAACGAGTACCTGTTCCAGATGCTCGCCATGCCGAACGTGGAGATGCTCAACGGGATGGGCGTTCGCAAGATCATCACCCAGTGCCCCCACTGCTTCAACACGTTGAAGAACGAGTACCCGCAACTCGGCGGCAACTACGAGTTGATCCACCATTCGCAGTTGCTCGAGTCGCTCATCGAATCTGGGCAACTCGACGTTTCGCTCGCGACGCTCGAGGAACGCGTGACCTATCACGACTCGTGCTACCTCGGCCGGCACAACGATGTGTATCTCGCACCGCGCAACGTCGTCGCGTCGATCAAGGGGATCGAGGTCGTCGAGATGCCGCGCAACGGGACGAAGGGCATGTGCTGCGGAGCCGGTGGCGCGCGCATGTGGATGGAGGAGTCGATCGGCACGAAGGTCAACGACGAGCGCGCCCGCGAGGCGATCTCGACCGGCGCGTCGCGGGTCGCGACCGCCTGTCCCTTCTGCTACATCATGCTCGACGACGGGGTGAAGGCGGCAGGGGTCGAGGAGACCCAAGTCAAGGTCGCCGACATCGCGATTCACCTCCTCGACGCAATCGAAGCAGGCGAGCGCAGCCTCGGCGACCAACACCGGCCGGTCACGACGCTCACGTGAGCTGATGTTCCCCGATGCACTCGGGTGACAGCAACCATTTAGCCTTGCTCGATGCGCGGCGGCGGTGCCTTGTTCGTGAGCGCGACAGTCGTCGCCGCTGCACTGGTCTGCACGTCGCCGAGCATCGCCCGCGCTGATGTCGTCATCAGCAGTGAATGCGCCGCCGGCACCGACACACCGAGCTTGAACCGCCTCATCAGCGGTGAGCTCGCCGACCTCGTCGGTTTCGACACGACCAGAGTGATCGCGCTGCCAGATGGACGCAACGTGTGGACGGTGCAAGACGCGTTCATCTCCGCGACGCCTGGTGCGCGATCAGAGTCGCTGCGTCCTCCGACCGGCTTCGCCCACAACGCTCTCGTCGTACAGGACGGACGCTGCTTCACAACGTTGCACGGAACGGTGACGCCGGGCGCGCATTGCGAAGTGTCGGACGCGTCGTACGTCGGCAGCGATCAGACCGCGACGTGCAGCCATTGGTTCTGGCCGATGAGCGGAGGCCTCGACCAGGTCGGGCGGCTTGCCGTGTTCTACGTCGAGATGGCGAACGAGAACGGCTCGGGTGCAGCACCGCCGGCACATCCTGTTGCGGTGTGGATCGCGCGGTTCGACGCGGCGACGCTCGACCTGATCTCCTTTGCGCCGGCGCCGGCCTCGGCGGCCAGCGTCGTCTACGGGTCGGCGGTCGAATCCGATTCGTCGTTCAGCTATCTGTTCGGGTGGTCGTACGATCAGTTCGACCTGCCGGATTCGACTTCACCGTCACCGTCGCAGATGTTCGTAGCCCGCGTTCCGGTCGGTCGATTCGATCAGCAGCCGAAGTACTGGAACGGCGCCGACTGGGTTGCCAGTCGCACTGCGGCGGTCCCGATCAACACCGCGTTCGGCGGCGCGAGCAATCCGATGCAGCCGCGGTTGATGGACGGCATGTGGGTGTCGGTGGTGAAAGCCGACGATTGGCGCGGTACCACCGTTCGGGTCGACGTTGCGGCTGCACCGCAGGGTCCGTGGACGACGGTCGAGACGGTTGCGGTGCCGACGCGAACAGCGGACGGCCGGACCAACACCTATGCCGCGCACCTCATGCCGTGGAGGTCGTCGACGGGAAACCTCGTCGTGTCGCTGTCGAACAACGCGTGGCAGATGGATCCGCTGGCGTTCGACAACCCGACGCTGTATCAGCCGCGCCTGTTCGAGTTGGCAGCGCCACCCGGCCTCGCGTCGCCACAGATCGCCGCGACGACCGACCCACTCGGTTTCATTCCCGAGAGTCCACCGGTGCGTGCGATCGACACACGCCTGACCGCGCCGCTCGCAAGTGGACGAGTGCTCCGTGTTCCGTTGGCCGCGTTGGTGCCGGCCGAGGCGCGCGCCGCCGTCATCGATCTCGCCGCGGTCGATCCATCGGGCCCCGGGTACCTCACGGCGTGGTCGTGCGACGAGGCGATGCCACCGACCTCGAACCTCAACTACGTGACCGGCACGACGCGCGCGACACACGCCGTCGTGACGCTCGCGTCCGACCGGTCGATCTGCGTGTACACGCTGCTCGACACCGACGTGCTCGTCGACGTCACCGGTAGCTACTCGGCCAACGCGTCTGCACTCGGCTTCCACCCGCTCGCGCCGACGCGCATCTACGACTCGCGCGTCGCGGGTGGAATGTTCGGATCCGGTGAAACGCGTGCTATCGCTGTGCCGAGCGGCGCCGCTGCCGTCGCGGTCAACGTGACGATCACCGATCCGATCGGCCCGGGGTTCGTCACGATCTTCCCGTGCGCCGCGGCAGTGCCGGTCGTCTCCAGCGTCAACTACACGGCCGGGCAGGTCGTCGCGAACCTCGTGCAGATCGGCGTGTCCGATGGAACGATCTGCGTGCACACGCTGCGACGAACGAACGTCGTCATCGACCTCGAGGGAACGTACGACTCAGCGGCCGACGGGTTGCACTACCAAGCGGTCGCGCCGAGGCGCTTGGCGGACACGCGGACAGGGCTCGGTACGGTGTTCGGTCGCGTCGCCATGGACCAACCGTTCGTCGGCGTGTATCCATCCAACGCACCGATCGCCACATCGGCCGTCCCTTCAGGCGTCAAGGCGATGATGGTGTCGATGATCGCCATCACACCGCGCGATGCGGGCTGGGCCGAGATCGGGCCCTGCGTCGAACCCGCGTACTCGACGCCGTACGGTTCGTCGACGGTCAACTTCCTCGCGGGTGACGTCGTCGCCAACCAGGCGATCACGCCGACTCGATCGGCAAGCGGCGCTGACGTGTGCACCTTCGCAACGTCGCCCGCCTTCCACGTCGTGGACCTCACGGGATGGTTCGTCTAGTTGTCGAAGTTCTCGAAGTAGCGGCTCGCCGTCGGCCCGCGCTGACCCTGGTACTTCGATCCCGTCGCTCCACTTCCGTACGGCTTGTCGGCCGGTGTCGACATCTGCATGAAGCTGACCTGGCCGATCTTCATCCCCGGGTACAACGTGATCGGAAGCGTCGCGATGTTGGTGAGCTCGAGCGTGATGTGCCCGTCGAAACCGGCATCGATGAAACCTGCCGTCGAGTGGATGATCAAGCCCAAGCGCCCGAGACTCGACTTGCCCTCGATCCGCCCGACGAGATCATCCGGTACGCCGATGCGCTCCAACGTGCTCCCGAGGACGAACTCGCCAGGGTGCAACATGAACACGCCCTCCGGTTCGATCTCGATCGGCTCCGTCAGTGTCGCCATGTCTTCCTTCACGTCGATGACGCGTGCCGTGTAGTTGCGGAAGACCCTGAACAGGTTGCTGATGCGGACGTCGATCGACGACGGCTGCACGAACGAATCATCGAATGGCTCGATGATGATGCGACCTTCGGCGATCTGCTGTCGCAGTGTCCGGTCGGAAAGAATCACGGGCCGACGCTAACCTCTGTGCCACCTTCGCGGGTGTAGTTCAGAGGCAGAACATCAGCTTCCCAAGCTGAGAACGCGGGTTCGATTCCCGTCACCCGCTCGAATGTGATGTCGCGAGACATCGGCAAGGACCCGAACCCGCATCAGGGTTCGGGTTTCTTGGTTTTTCTGGGTCCGTAGGGGCGTCTCGGGCCGCCGATGGGTTTGCCGGTGCCGTGGTAGCGGCGTTCGGTGTCGATGGTCAGGGCGCGGATGATTTCGCCGGTAGCGGCGTGGATGACGCGCACGTCGAGGTGGTCGATGAGCAGGATGACGCGGGTCCCGTCGAG
>DASWRR010000229.1:0-1522 GCA_036403055.1 Ilumatobacteraceae bacterium
AACCTCCACGGACCTCGATCAGGCGTTCCACATGGAGATGGCCGGCGACGATGTGCTGTTGCACTACGCCATCGCGGATGTTGCGTTCTTCGTCGACGACGGCGACGCGCTCGACACCGAGGCGTGGACTCGTGGCGCGACGCAGTACCTTCCCGACGGCAAGGCAGGCCTGTATCCACCGGCGCTCGCCGAAGGTGCTGCCAGCCTGTTGCCCGACGGCGCGCGGCCCGCGGTGGTGTTCCACGTCCGCACCGCCGCCGATGGGATCTCGAAGCTGGACGGCGTCGAGCGTTCGCTGATCCACAGTAGGGCGAAGCTGGCGTACGAGACGGTGAAGCCGTCCGATCTTCCGGACGCTTTTCCTGAGCTGTCGCGGCGGATCAACGCCGCCGAGGACGCGCGTGGTGCTTCGCGCATCGAGCCGATCGAACAGGAAGTACACGTGGTAGAAGGTGGCGGTTACGACATCTCGTTCCGCCCTCGCTTGCAGTCGGAGGACGACAACGCGGCGATGTCGCTTGCGACCAACCTCGCCGTCGCGAACGCCTTGTACGACGCCGGTACCGGCTTGTTCAGAGTGATGTCGGAGCCCGACGAACGCGCCGAACATCGACTGCGGCACACGGCCCGGGCGTTCGGCTTCGACTGGGCGCCGAACACCACACTGCGCGACTTCGAACGAACCCTCGACGGCAAGGACCCGAAAGCAGCCGCGTTGCTGATGGCGATCCGCAGGGCCGGTGGCGGCGCGTCGTACGTTCCGTACACGCCCGGCGAACGGCCATGGCACGCCGCGGTTGCAGCGACGTACGCGCATGCGACCGCCCCGCTGCGGCGCCTCGCCGACCGCTACGTCGTGATGGCCGCGTTGGCGGTGGCCGCCGGCAAGCCCGTTCCCGACGACGTCGCCGCCGCGTTCGCCAAGCTCCCGGACGTGATGCGCCGGGCCGATGAGGTGGCGGGCCAGATCGATCGAGCCATCATCGACTTGGCGGAGGTCGCGCTGTTGAGCGCGCAGACACAGCGCACGTTCGGTGCGATCGTCACCGATGTCGACGATCGCGGCGCACGCATCCAGTTCTGCGACCTGCCGGTGGTGTCGCGAGTCGACGTCCACAACGTCGAGCCCGGTGCTGATCTCCGAGTGCGGATCGTGTCGACGGACATCCCGACGCGCACCGTCGAGCTGGAACGCGTCGCCTGATCACGCCGGGGACACTGCGTAGATCGGCCCTGGACCGGTGACGACGAACAGCTCGCCGTTGGGACCCTCGCTGATCGCGGTGACGTTGTCGGTCTTCGCCAGCGTCACTTGCTTTGCAACCGCGCGGTCGACGATCTGCAACGCGCGGACCTGCCCGCTGCAATAATCGGCGAACACGTACCAGCCGGCGAGCGCAGGGATTGCGGTACCGCGATAGAGCGCGCTGCCGCTGATCGAACAATCTTGGCCGACATGTTCGTACTCATGAATGGGTGGCGTTGCTCCGTCAGCGGGCTGGTCTTTGTTGTAGACGTGGTT
>DASWRR010000230.1:0-5335 GCA_036403055.1 Ilumatobacteraceae bacterium
GACACACGAGCGATCACCGAGCATTCCGAGCAGCGCGTCGAGGATGAAGAACCGTCGATCGTTCGCATACTCCGCGTAACGGATGCCCAACCGACCTTCGCCGGTGTGGCGTTCACAGCTGTCGACGTAGAGATGGCGCGCGTTCGGCAACATCTCCTTCGCAATCGCGCCGGCCTTCGCAATCGCCGGAAGCACGTTCGACAGCAGCGCGGTGAAATCATGCATGCCTCTTCCGTACGGCGGCCAGATGCCTTCGTGGCCGCACAGGAACAACGTTGCGAACGGCTCGTTGAACAGCGTGTACTCCTCGATCCACGGGTAGCGGTTCATGACCGCCTCGACGTAGCCGAGGTACGCGGCAGGAAATGCAGGATCGGCGAAGCCGCGCTCGAGCCACGACGGATAGCTCGTGTGGTGCACGAGATCGACGATCGGACTCCACCCGTATTCGTGCATGTGCTCGAAGAGCAGATCGGTCGATCGCCAATCGAAGACACCGGGACGCGGTTCCACGCGGTGCCATCTGATCGGGTAGCGCACTCTGGTGACGCCGCATGTCCGCAGCAGCAGGAGGTCGGTCTCACGATGCTCGACGTGCCGCGTCGACTCAGCGACGTCCACGTCGTGGGCGGGCTGGTAGGTGCTCTCGAAGGCACCGATCATCTCAACGGTCACGCGGCACACTTACCCCGACTTCTTCGTCGCAAACGCTGTGACCAAACGTTTTTCGACGGTTGGTCGCATTGCCTTTGGGGTAAGCGGCTGCCATGACGGCCAATCCTGACGAGTCATCGATCGACGTAGGACGCATCGGTTTCGGAGCGATGCATCTGTCGGAACGCGGCCGGCCGAGTCGCCCCATCGCGATCGAGACGGTGCACGCGGCGTTGGATGCTGGTGCACGCCTGATCGATACCGCGGACGCGTACTGCCAACATTCGGGTGAGACCGGACACAACGAAGTGCTCGTCACGGAGGCACTCGAGAAGTGGACCGGCGACCGCTCGTCGATCACCGTTGCAACGAAGGGTGGGCACGTTCGCGATCGATACGGCGGATGGAGCGTCGACGGTCGACCGGAGCACCTCGAGGCCGCCGCGCACGCAAGTCGAGCGCGGCTCCACACGGACATGATCGACCTCTATCAGTTCCACCGACCTGATCCGAACGTGGAGTTCGGACGTTCGGTCGGAGCGCTGGCGCACTTGCAACGAGAAGGCGTCGTGCGCCACGTCGGCTTGTCGAACGTCGACGTCGCCCAGATCGAGCTCGCCGGCGCGATCGTGCATGTGTCGAGCGTTCAGAACGAGCTCTCGCCGATGGAGCTCGACTCGCTGCCCGTTGTCGCGTGGTGCCACCACGCCGGCGTGCCGTTCATCGTGTGGGCGCCGTTCGGTGGGCGCGAGCGTGGCAGAACGCTGGCTGACGATCCGATGCTGAACCCGTTCATGAGCACCGCGGTCGACATGGGCACCACCGTGTATCAGGTCGTGCTCGCCTGGCTGATGTCGTTGTCGCCGATGGTGGTGCCGATCCCTGGAGCATCGCGGCCGAGCACGATCACCGACAGCATCGCTGCGCAGATGGTCCTGCTCGACGATGCGGCCCTGACGACTCTCGACCGGGCAGTTGCTCAACGCGCCGGAACCGGCAATGTGGATCGAGACCTCGAAGCGCTGCGAGCTCTCGCGGTTGCGAAGTCCGAGGAGCTCGCATGAACGATCCGATGTTCCTGTTGGAATGGGATCACCGTGACGCGTGTAAGTTGCTGACGTCACTGACGCAGAGCGACGAAGGATTCGAGCGCGAGATGATGGCCGGGCAGTTGCGCGAGCTCCTCACGTTCCACTTCCAGATCGAAGAACTGCTCGTTCATCCGCTCGTGGCACGTTGCGTCGGTGCGGAGGACGAGGAAGAAGCGGTCGTCGAACATCACCTCGCGTCCGAAGGCCTCGCGGAGATGATCGCGTTGGTCGACATGCCTGGGTTCGGTGCTGTCACCGCCGCCCTGCTCGCAGGCTTCGCCCATCACGTCGAGGAAGAAGAGGCCGAGATCCTTCCCGCGTTGAGAGATGCACTGACACGACGACAGTGGCTCGACCTCGGCGACGCGATCGCGCGGGCGAAGCGCGCCGCAGGCCGTCCGGCGATTCCACTAGCGCCTCGCCGGCGGTCGGACAAGCGTGCGGCGCTCGCACGCGATTGAGGGTCAACGAGAGGGAGCCGACAGCGTCGCAACGACGCATCCGCCGATGAGGTCACCGGATTCCATCTGGCGGCGGAGGTGATCCTGGTCGTGCTTCCACTCGACGTAGCCCCGACGATCGCGGCAGTGCGAGTCGATCCACTTGTCGACACTCTCGGCGGCCTCGGCCCATGCCGGGTCGGGATCCGGGTCGCCGAGGCCGATGGACGCATCGTGGAAGCCATGTCGCTCCATCGTCCGGACGACGTCCTCCACGGTCCGAAAGATGTTGGGGCCGGCCGACCAACTGTGCGTGCCGCCGCTGAACAAATCGGCGATCGCGATCTGCCCGCCGCGTCTCGTGATGCGTTCGACCTCCGCGACGACCGATCCGACGTCGGCGACCAAGGACACGACCCCCGAGATCATCACCGCGTCAGCGATGTCATCGCGCAGGGGAACGCGGTCGGCGCGGCCCGCGATGATCATGAGGTGTGGGAAGGCGCGGGCCGCGGCTCGTCGAGCACCGTCGGCCGGCTCGATCGCGTACACCGATGCATTCGTCGCTTGACGCACCCACTCGCTGGCGCCGCCGGCGCCCGCGCCGAGGTCGACGATCATCTGCGCGTCAGCGCTCAACGTCGATGTCAACGAACGCAACGCAGCGGGAAAGGCAGGCCCCGGACTGATCGCGGCGATCAGTTCGTCACCGCTGATCCCGAGCGCGCGCGACGCCTCGACTCGCCAGAGGGAGGGTTCGTCGAAGACGTCTGATCCAGCAGAGTCACTCGGCACACCGGAGGGAATGCCGCGCCGTGGTCAGCCTCAAACCGCCGCGGTCAGGAGTGTTCGGACACCGACACCGGTTCGGCGAGCGCGCCGGGCTGGAGATCTCTGCGTTGATTGAGTCGCACGAAACCGAGCAGACCAACGAGAACGATTGCCATGCCGATGATCTGCCATCCGCGCAACGTCTCACCGAGGAGCAGAAAGGACCACAGCGCAGCGAGCGCGGGTTGCGCGACTTGGGCGATCCCAATGCTGCCGATCGGGATGGTGCTCTGGGCGAACACCATCAAACCGTGCGCCAGCACGCCGGTCATCAATGTCAACAGCACGGTGTACATCCACCCGTGGGCCGTCAGCGATGTCATGTGACCGTGAAGGATCGCAATCGGCAGCACTGCCAGTGTGGCGACCGGGGTCATGGCAGCCATGTAGCCGGCAACACCCATCTCGCCGCGCAACCGACGAGTGCCCGAGATGTAGCCGGCCCACGACGCGAGGGCGATGATGCCGAAGACGCACCCCTTCAACGACGCGTCACCATTGGCCGGAGCACCGAAGAGCACCATCGCGACGCCTCCAACAGCGAACACCGCGAAGAACAACGCGCGACTGTTCAAGCGCTCGCCGAACAGCTTCGCGCCGAGCGGCACGACGATGAACGGCGTCATGGCGCTGATCATCTCCGCGTTCGCGACGCTGTTGTGCGTCGCGCCGAGGTAGAAGAACGCGATATCGAGACCGAAGAAGATGCCCGGCAGCGCGGCGAGGCGAATGTTGCGCCAGCTCGGGCGGTGGCCGGACAGCAGAACGATCGCGTTCCACACCAGGCACGTCATCACCATTCTCCAGAACGCGACGAGCTCTGCCGGCGTGTGCGCTCGTTTCACCAACGTGGATGCGAACGAGAAGATCGTGATGGTGACGACGACTGCCATCACGCCGAGCGGACGGCTCCCGATTCTCTTGCCCTGAACCGGCGACGACGGGGCGTTCAGCGGCACGGGCGCCACGCTTGCACATCGCTGCTTCGGCGCCGCATTGCTACGCCCGATCTAGCTGTGACGACCGGGGACGTTGTCCTTGGAGGCATGGAGTAGGGGTCCGCGGTTGAGGTGAGCCCTCCTTGGGAGGCTGTGGGTCTTCGACAACTCACATCTCACAAGGAGGAGCTCGTGCTTCACGCTAGAAGGCAGCACCCGAACGCGCCGTTGACCCCGGAGGGTCGCCGTCGCATGGTTGCGTGTGTGCTCGATCAGCATTGGTCGATCGAGCAGACCGCTGAGCGGTTCCAGGTCGACGCCAAGACGGTGCGTAAGTGGCGCGACCGGTTCGTGGCTGAGGGCTCAGACGGTTTGCTGGATCGCAGCTCGCGTCCGCATCGTTCCCCGAACCAGACACCACCGAAGTTGCGTGACAAGGTGCTGCAGTTGCGGCGCCGGCATCGCTGGGGCGCCGATCACCTGGCGCACGAGACCGGCCTCGCGGCATCGACCGTGCAGAGCATCTTGAACGCCGAAGGCGTCGGACGGCTCGACCGCGGCGACCGAGCGACCGAGCCCGTGCATCGTTACGAGTTCGACCAGCCAGGCGGGCTGATCCACGTCGACGTGAAGAAGATCGGCGCGATCCCTGACGGCGGTGGCTGGCGGATCCACGGCCGCGGCAAGGCCCCAACGGGCACGCACTCCGGTGCCGGCTATCGCTACTTGCACTCAGCTATCGATGACCGCACCCGGCTCGTGTACTCCGAGACCCACGACGACGAAACCGCCGACACGGCCTGCGCGTTCTGGGAGCGCGCTCACGCTTGGTTCGCTGCGCACGGCATCGATGTCGAACGGGTGCTCACCGACAACGGCACCTGCTACAAGCGCAAATGGGCGCTGGCGTGCGCAGCCACCGGCACCACAGTCAAAAAGACGCGGCCCTACCGTCCTCAGACCAACGGCAAGATTGAACGCTTCCACAGGATCCTTCTCGAGGAATGGGCCTACATCCGACCATGGCGATCCGAGCACCAACGCGAACTCGCATACGCCGGGTTCATCCACTTCTACAATCATCACCGCGCCCACGGCGCTCTCGGCTGGTCAACCCCCGCCGCGACCCTCGCCAACTTCAGGGACAACCTCCCCGCGGATCACAGCTAGCGCTTGGAATCCGGCTGCGTCGTTTGGGTTTAGGGCAACTGCGGTTCGCGCGCTGGCAACCGCAACCTGACGGTTGCCGACAGCATCGGCGGCCCATGCAGCGTTGATGTGTACCCATGCGCTGTTCGGCTCTACGCGAGTCGCCTCGCGTGCGAGTTCGTAACTCTCGAATGCCCTGGTCTCACGCAGCGCTCGTGAGAGCAGCACGAGG
>DASWRR010000231.1:0-8327 GCA_036403055.1 Ilumatobacteraceae bacterium
GTACAAGGCCCGATCGGTGTCGACGAGCGTCATCGAACCCTTCACCAGGTCGTGCTTCGTGATGAACTCGTCGTCCGCGTGAGCGATCACGTCGACGAGCGCGTTGCCGATCCCCACGACGTCGAATCGAATGCCCGGCACGTGGGTGCAGGCTACTGGCAGAGGTCGCCGCGGATACGCTCCTTGGCGTGAGCGACAACCCCTACCGGCTTCCACATTCAGTAGTTCCGAAGCAATATCGCCTCGTCTTGGAGCCCGACCTGACCACGGCTTCCTTCACCGGCACGGTGTCGATCGACGTCGCCGCGACGGCCGGTGTCGAGTCCGTCACGGTCAATGCGGCCGAGCTCGACATCGCCTCCGTCACCATCGGCGGGACCGATGCATCGTTCCATCTCGACCCGGCAACGGAACGTCTCATCGTCGACGCGCCGATCGCAGTCGGCAACACGGTCATCGACATCGCGTTCGCCGGAATCCTGAACGACAAGCTGCGCGGGTGGTATCGCAGCACGTTCAAAGACGGCCAGGGAATCGAACGCGTCATCGCCACGACACAGATGGAAGCGACCGACTGCCGGCGCGCGTTCCCGTGCTTCGACGAGCCAGAGTTCAAAGCGGTGTTCGACGTCACGTTGATCGTCGCGCCCGAACTGCTGGCCGTGTCGAACGGGCCCGAGCTGACGCGCGTCGCGCGCGACGACGGCAAGCACGTCGTCACGTTCAAGCCAACGATGCCGATGAGCACGTATCTGGTCGCGTTCGTGGTCGGCCCGCTCGAGGCGACAAAACCGGTCGATGTCGACGGCGTTCCGCTGCGCGTCGTGCACGTCCCGGGCAAGGGCAACCTCACTGCGTTCGCGCTCGAGGTCGGTGCCCATTCGCTGCGTTGGTACCAGGAGTACTACGGCATCCCGTATCCGAGCGACAAGGTCGACATGTTGGCGCTTCCCGACTTCGCTGCTGGAGCGATGGAGAACCTCGGTTGCATCACGTACCGCGAGAACCTGTTGCTGGCCGACCCGACGACGGCAACGCAAGCCGAGCTGCAGAACCTTGCCGATGTTGTCGCCCACGAGATCGCCCACATGTGGTTCGGCGACCTCGTGACGATGCGTTGGTGGAACGGCATCTGGCTCAACGAGGCGTTCGCCACGTTCATGGAGATCGCCTGCTGCGACGCGTTCCGTCCCGATTGGGAACGTTGGACGACGTTCAGCCTGGAGCGCAGCGCGGCCTTCGAGACGGACTCACTTGCGAGCACACGTCCGGTCGAGTTCCCCGTGGAGGCGCCGGAGGACTGTGACGGCATGTTCGACGTGCTGACCTATCAGAAGGGCGGTTCGCTGCTGAGAATGCTCGAGCAGTACCTCGGCGTCGAGGAGTTCCGCCAGGGCATCAGCCTCTACCTGAAGACGCACGCGTATGCAAACACCGAGACCGGTGACCTGTGGGATGCGATCGAGAAGGCGAACCCGACGGTGCCGGTGCGCGAGCTCATGGACTCGTGGATCTGGCAGCCGGGATACCCGCTGATCTCGGCCCGCCTCGATGGCTCGGAGCTCGTCCTCAACCAGCAGCGCTTCTCCTACGTCGACACCGACGACCCGACGTTGTTCGTCGTCCCGATGCACCTGTCGATCGACGGCGTCGAGTCGAAGCTTCTCCTCGAACGGGCCCAGACCCGGGTTCCGCTGCCGTCGCCCGATGTCATGGTCGTCGTCAACGCAGGAGGCCACGGTTTCATGCGGGTTGCCTACGACGACACGTTGCGCGAGCGGCTGCACGGCGAGGCGCTCGCCAACCTCACCGTGATCGATCGGTACAACCTCGTCGACGACGCGTGGAACGCCGTCATCAGCGGCAGGCTCGCGGCCGCCGACTTCCTCTCCTTCGTCGAAGCGTTCCAGAACGATCGCGACCTCGCGGTGTGGCAGGCCATCGCAGTCGGTCTGCGCGGCCTTGGCCGCGTCGTCGACGGTCCGGCCTTTGCCGCGCTGCAATCGCGCATCGCCGACCTCGCTCGTCCGGTCGTTGCCGACGTCGGTTGGACACCCGCCGATGACGAGTCGGATCTCAGGTCGAAGCTACGCGGGCTGTTGGTCGGGATCCTCGCGATCCAGGGCAACGATCGCGAAGCGCAGGATCGATGCCGCGCGATGCTCAACGATCCGACGACGGATCCGGAGCTCGCGGCTGTGGCCGCCGCGGCGGTGGCGTCGATCGGCACCGACGACGACTACGACGACTACCTCGAGCGGTATCGCACGGCGCCGACGCCGCAGCTCCGGTTGCGGTACATGTTCGCGCTCGCCGAGTTCCCCACTGAGGACCAGATCCGCCGAACACTCGACCTGGCGTTGTCGGGCGAGGTCAAGACGCAGGACGCACCGTTCCTGCTGAACCGCTGCATCGCGAACCGACAGAACGGAGCGATGGCATGGGAGACCGTTCGCCGACAGTGGCCGGTGCTGATCGACCGCCTCCCCGACAACACGATCGTACGGATGGTCGGTTCGATCACGACGCTCACGACGCCGCATCTCGTCGCGGACGTGCAGGGATTCTTCGCCGAGCACCCGATCCCACAAGCCGCGAAGACGCTCGAGCAACTGCTCGAGCGTCAAAGGATCAACGCCGACCTTCGTACCCGCGAAGCGGAACCGTTGGCCGCGGCGCTGACACAGGGCTAGGCGAGCTTCTCGACCTCGAGTTGATGGTCTGCGTGGCGGGCGCGGAGCACCTTCTTGTCGAACTTGCCGACACTGGTCTTCGGTACCTCCGAGATGAAGGTCCACCTCTCCGGTAGCCAGAACTTCGCGGTCCGCTCGCTGAGCCAACCGCGTAGCTCCTCCGCGGTGACGTGCGAGTCCGCCTTGCGAACCACGCACGCCAGCGGGCGCTCGTCCCACCGCTCGTCGGGGACACCGATCACCGCGGCCTCGGCGATGTCGGGGTGACCCATCAGGGTGTTCTCGAGATCGACCGACGACACCCATTCGCCCCCCGACTTGATGACGTCCTTGGCCCGGTCGCTGATCATCACGTAGCCGTTCGGCGACACGGACGCGACGTCGCCGGTGCGCAGCCACCCGTCGTGGAACTTCTCCGGGTCGTCGACGCGGTAGTACGACGCCGTGATCCACGGACCGCGCACCTCGATCTCGCCGAGCGACTCGCCGTCCCACGGCACGATCGCGCCGCTGTCGTCGGTGATCCTCAGTTCGACACCAGGGAGCACACGCCCGGTGCGTGTCCGCCACGTGACCTCGTCGTCGTCCCCCATCTCCTTCGGCGGATGCCCGATCGCACACACCGGGCTGGTCTCGGTCATCCCCCACCCTTGAACGATCGGAATGGCGAACACGTCGAAGTACCCCTGGACCAGTGCTCGCGGGACTGCCGATCCACCACACATCACGAGGCGAAGGGACGACAGGTCGGCCGTCGCACCGTTGTTCAACAGGTCGGCAAGGACTGTCGGGACCGCGCCCGTGAGCGTCGGTCGGGTGTCCTCGATGATGCGGGCCAACGGCGCGGCCTGCAGGAACTGCTGGGGAAACACGAGATCTGCGCCGACCATCCATGCCGCGTACGGGGTGCCCCACGCGTTCGCATGGAACATGGGGACGATCACGAGCATGCGATCGGTTTCGGCGAGCGCGATGTTGGCCGTCGAGGTGACCATCAGCGAGTGGAGGAAGGTGCTGCGGTGGCTGTACATCACCCCCTTGGGGTTTCCGGTCGTGCCGCTCGTGTAGCACATCGCCATGCCCGTGCGTTCGTCGAGTTCGGGGTAGGAGAATCCTGGTTCCTCGGCTGCGAGCAGTTCGTCGTAGTCCAGGGTCTCACCGAGCGCTGACGTGTCGCCCGATCCTTTGACGATGAAGTGCTTGACCGTCGTCAACTGGTCGCGGACCTTCGCGAGCAGCGGGATGATCGAGGCGTCGACGATGATGACCTGGTCTTCTGCGTGGTTGATCACGTAGCTCAGCTGCTCCGGGAACAGGCGGATGTTCAGCGTGTGCAGCACGGCTCCCATACAGGGCACGGCGAGGTACGCCTCGAGATGCGTCTGGTTGTTCCACATGAACGTGCCGACGCGATCGCCTTCCTTCACACCCAATCGGGTCAGGGCCGCGGCAAGTTGGTCCGCACGGCCGGCCACGGTGGCAAACGTCGACTCGGTGTAGCCGTCGCCGTTGAAGGTGATGACCTTGCTGTTCGCGTGGACCGTCCGTCCGTGCTGCAAGATGGGTCGCATCGTCAGCGGATAGTCCTGCATCGTGCTGAGCGGCATCGTTTCCCCCTGTTTTTCTCAGTGCCGTCACGCTAGTCGGGCCCCGCAATCGTCCGTCCAATAGGTCAAATGGCTCAAGCTCGGCCGATTTTGGTCCGAAGTATTAAGACGTATGGCAGGATCTGTCGAAATGAGCGCGTTCACACTCGCCCCGACGGCGAAGATCGAGCAGCAGACGCTGAGCCCGTCCACCGACCGGTACTTCGTCAACGCGCCGGTGGACGCCTTGCTGATCGGCGGCGCGTCGATCGTGCTGTACGCGATCTTCCGGTTCCGCCCGCACCTGGCGTCGTCGCCGTCCGTCGCCTCTCTCGCGGCGACGCTCGTGTGGGTGTGCAACTACCCGCACTTCGCATCGACGAACTACCGCCTGTACCACTCGCGGGCGTCGATCGCGCAGTACCCGCTGACGAGCATCGTCACGCCGTTGGTGATGATCGCTGCAGTCATCGGCTGCTACCTGTCGCCGATGGCCGTCGCCCCGCTGTTCGTCAAGCTGTACCTCCTGTGGTCGCCGTATCACTTCTCCGGCCAGACGCTCGGCATCACGATGGTCTATGCCCGAAGAACCGGCTTCGTGATCGATGGCTGGTTGCGTCGCAGCTTGACCGCGTTCATCTTCTTGACGTTCCTCGTGGAGAACGCATGGGCAGAGGTCGGCCTGCACATGAACCCGTTCTACGGCGTTCAATATCCGACGCTCGGTGTGCCGATCTGGCTGCCGCAGATGCTGACGAAGCTGATGTGGATCGCGCTCGCAACGACGATTGCGTTGCTGATCTGGAAGGTCGTCGACGGAACGGCGCGCGTGCCCCTGATCGTGCTGCTGCCCGCTTTCACGCAGTACGTCTGGTTCGTCGCAACACCAGCAGGACAGTTCGCATACATGGTGCCGTTCTTCCACTCGCTGCAGTACCTCCTGATCGCCTGGAGCGTGCAACTCAAGGAGGGGCTCGCCGAGCACACGCGTGGGCCGTCCGTGCGCTACGTGTGGTCTGAGTCGACACGTTGGATGGGGATCAACATCGTCGGCGGCATTGCCCTGTTCTGGGCGCTGCCGCACATCGGCAGCCACCTCGGGAAGTCGTTGGCCTTCAGCACCGCGATCATGCTCGCCGCGATCCAAGTCCATCACTTCTTCGTCGACGGAGTGATCTGGCGCCTGCACAACCCAGCGGCGCGATCTCCGTTGTCGTCGTCACTGCGTGCCGTCAGCGGTCGGGAATGAAGCACCGCGCACTCGCGATCGGGTTCGGCATCATCGCAGGGCTCATGGTCGCGGCGCCCTGCGCCGCGTACACGCCGCCGGAGACCGATCCACGAATCGTCCTCACGACGTCCGAAGGACCGATTCTGATCGCGCTGGCGCCGGAGAACGCACCGGAACACGTCAAGCAGTTCCTCGCCGCGCTCCACGCGGGAGATTTCAACGGCGCGGACGTGACGCGAGTGGCCGCGAACTTCTATGTCCAGATCGCGGCCGCAACGGGGAGCGCGCAACTCACCGGATTGCCAGTCGAGCGCGTCAAAGTCGGAAACGTTCGCGGTGCGTTGAGCGTGTACGACAGCGGCAAGCCCGGCGACATCCCGACGTTGATGCTCGTCCTCGTGAAGAGCCCGCAACTCGACGCGGACTACACCTCGATCGGGTTCGTCGAAGCAGGGCGCTCGGTGCTCGATCAGATCGCGAGCACGCCGACCGTCGGCGATCACCAGCCGACCGAGCGCATGCGGATCACCGAGGTGCACGTCGCTTCGACGAAGGAGCGCACGGTGTTGCGTCAGGCGGAAGCGGCGATCGCCGCCGACGATTCAGGCACAGCGGTTCTCGCGTCGGTGTTCATCCTCGCGACCGCCGCGTTCGTCGCGGCGCTCATCTCCGCGTTCCACGACCGGTTGGGACGCCAGCGTGTGATCTCACTGTCGCTGCTGGTCGCACTTCTCACGTTCTTCGCGGTGTGGGTCGCGCTCGGTGGAACCGCCGGCGGGTCAGGTCTCGTCGGCGTCGCGTTGTTCGGCGGAGCGATCGCGACGTTCAGGTTGATGGGACGCTTCGAGCGACCTGCGCCTCGCGCCCGCTGACCCGCTTGCCGCGATCACGTCATTCGTTCGACACGGATGTCGCCGGACACCGTCTTCAACTGGACGCGAACCGGACGGCGATCGCCGTGACTGGCGACGGCCGGAGGATCGGGCAGTACGGCTCGACCGCTGAGCGTCGAGATCTCGGCGTCGACGCGTATCCCGGTCGGAAGGCCGAGCCGAACATCGCCAGAGATCGAGCGAACCACGATGTCGCTGCCCTCGCAACATCCGACCCGCACGTCGCCGCTCGTCGACACGACCGCGATGTCGCCATCGCACCTGTCGACGCGCAGATCCCCCGAGGTAAGGGTCGCGTCGAGCTTGCCGCCGACATGGTGCAGAGAACATCCACCGGAGATCGACGACACGTGCGCCTCGCCGACCACGTCGCCGCACGCGAGATCTCCCGAAGTGGTGCTGATGTCGACGCGCGACGCATCGCCGACCTCGATGTCGCCCGATGTCGTCTGCACGCGCACGACACCGAGGGAGCCGGTCAGGCGCACCTCGCCCGAGGTCGAGCTGAGCTCGACGTCGGTTCCGGGCGGCACCTGCGCGACGACGCGCGTCTGGCGTCCACGCCGTCCCCACCGCGATGGATGACGGACCGAGATCCGGTCACCGGACTTGAACACCTCGAAGTCGTCGACATCGGCAGCGTCGATCGTGACAACGACCACCCCCGGCTCACCGACGATCACCTCGACGGTGCCGACAGGCACGCGGATGTCGAGTGATGGTCGTTCGCCGACCTCCCACCGCTCGTTGCGACTCATCTCGTCTTTCTACAGGTCGAAGCTGTGCGTCGTGCGGAACCCGCGGCCGCCGTCGGGTTTGCGGGCCCGTCGCGACAGCGCGTCGAGCACCCAACTGTTGACCGAGGCACCTGCGGCGTCTGCGGCATCCTCGATGAGGCTCTTGAGCGACGGGGTGACGCGCAGCGTGATGCGTGCCCCCAGATCTTCGGCGGACGCACTCTCCGTCGCAACCACCGATTCGGCGATGCGCAACGATGGATCGCCGTCCGCGAGGACGACATCCACGTTGCGGTCCGGAAGTTGAGCGCGAACCTCACACGCCGCCTGTTCGGCAAGGTCCATCGCCGCCTGGCGGATGGCCGGCGCGAGTGCTGCGACGAGGTGATCGATGGCCTCCTCGACGGCAACGTCACCGCCGGCCAGCGAGCCCTGGCCGGCGAGCGCCGCTTGCACTGCGTTGATCACGGGTTGAACTTGCATCGTTCGAACGTCCTGTTGCTGCGTTCAGCGGGCGCGACGGCCGTCGTCGCGCCGAACGGCATCTCGACGCAGACGGCCGACAGCGCGCAGCCGGCGTACTCGATCGTCGTGTGTTGCCGCAATGAACTGTGGATTGCTGAAGAAGGGTGACATCGTCGTGTCCTTTCGTTGACATCATTATGATGTCACAATGATGTCACCTTGTCAAGTGCGCTTTCCCTGTATCTCCTCCGGTCGGTTCGCGACCAATCTTCCCAGCTCAGGGTCATAGTTGGAGACGATGTCGCGAACCCGGTCGGCGGCCGGCTCGGCCAAGCCATCGACGAGGGCCATGAAGAGATCGTGCGCTGCCGCGCGCGGCCATCGCTGCGGCAGCAACGCATCGGGAAGGTCGGGGTCGGTGAGGGCGAAGACGAACCACCGATAGTTGGCCCGTGTCCGGCTGACCAACGCCTCCGTCGGTCCGACCTTGCCCGCCTCGAGGCGGCGCAGCACCGGACGAAACGTCCGAATGAACTCGGCATACGACTCCCCGAGCGGGGCGAGATCCCACGCAGATGTCACCGACAGTCGGCCGGGCGACGGCAGCTCCGTTGCCCGGATCACACTGCACGACTTCGGCGGTGCGATCTCCAACGCGATGTCGAGCGCGGCGCCGGGCGCATGTGGCGACACCCACAACCCGTCGTACAGCGGCGCGAATC
>DASWRR010000232.1:0-7538 GCA_036403055.1 Ilumatobacteraceae bacterium
TCCGTTCTCGATCGCCGTCAACCTGTCGGCGCGTCAGTTCGAGCCAGGGGATCTCGCGATGGTTCTCGGGTCGGTCCTCGACGAGACGGGGTTGGACGCTTCCCTCCTGCACCTCGAGCTGACCGAGACGGCCATCATCGATTTGCGACCGGACATCGTCAGCCAGCTCGAGGTGATCCGAGACCTCGGCATCGAGATCGGTCTCGACGACTTCGGCACCGGCTACGCGTCGCTCACCCATCTGCGGCGATTGCCGCTGAGCTTCGTCAAGATCGACCAGACGTTCGTGCAAGGGATCGGCGAAGACCAGTCCGACGAGCGAATCGTGTCCGCGGTCATCGATCTCGCCGCGAACCTCGGTCTGCGATCGATCGCCGAAGGAGTCGAAACCGTCGATCAGCTCGCGCGTCTGCGTGAGCTCGGATGCGACCAAGGTCAGGGCTACCTGTTCGCCAGACCGCTGCCGGCGAACGACGTCTCGATGGATCTGCTCAACTCGGCGTGGTGATCACCGCGTAGCCGTCCGAGTGTCCGTCGCCCACCCGGGTGGGCGGGAAGCACTCGTACGACGTGCGGCGAGGCGGGGTCAGACCGGGGCGAGGATGATGCTGCCGTTGTGCCCGCCGAAGCCGAGGCTGTTGGAGATCGAGGGACCCGGCGTCCACGGCCGTGCTCTGCCGGTGACCAGGTCGATCGTGAACTCAGGGTCGACGGTCGTCGTGCCGACGGTCGGCGGAATGAGACGGTTCTCCATCGACAGCAACATGGCGACGGCTTCGAGCGCGCCGGCGGCACCAAGGGCATGGCCGGTGACGCCTTTGGTCGACGTCACCGGAACGGCTCGTTCGCCGAACACCTCGGTGATCGCCGCGGCCTCGGCGGCATCGTTGAGCGGGGTGGAGGTGCCGTGCGCGTTGACGTGGCCGATGTCGCGGGGCTGCAATCCGGCGTCGTCGAGCGCGAGGCGCATGCACTTGACTGCACCGACGCCACCGGGCGCAGGAGCGGTGATGTGGTGAGCGTCGGCGTTGCTCGCAGCGCCGAGCACTTCGCCGATGATGGTTGCACCGCGATGCTCGGCAGCGGTCCACTCTTCGAGGATCAAAACCGCAGCGCCCTCACCGAGCACGAATCCGTCGCGGTCGACGTCGAATGGTCGGCTCGAGCCCGAGGTCGATAACGCGGTCATGTTGCCGAAGCTGGCAACGCCGATCTCACACCCGGCCGACTCTGCACCACCGGTGACAACCGCGTCGCACATTCCCCACGAGATCAGTCGAGCGGCGTACCCGATCGCATGTGTCGACGCTGCACACGCGGTGGTGATCGTTTCGTTCGGCCCGCGCAATCCGTACCGCATCGAGATAGCTGCGCCAGGAGCGTTCGGCATCATCATGGGAACGAGGAACGGCGACACGCGGCGTTCGCCCTTGGTGAGCAACACCTCCATCTGATCCTGCGTCGAACGCAGCCCTCCAACGCCCGTCGCGTAGATCGTGCCGAAGCGATCCGACTCCGCCGAGGGCCGGCCCGACTGCTCGAACGCTTCGGCCGCGGCGGCGACCGCGAACTGTTCGACGCGGTCAGCGCGTCGTGCGTCCTTCGGGTTGTCGAAGTAGGGGAGCGGATCCCAATCCTCGATCTCGATGCTGCGGTGCCCGGTGATGCCGGGACCGTTGAGCCCGTCCCAGAACGCCTTCTTACCGATGCCACACGGCGCGACCACGCCGTACCCGGTGATCGCGACGCGCCGCCCGGCGCCTTTCATCAGAGCTTGCCGACGACCAGGTCGTATGCCTGGCCGACAGTTTCGATGCCCTCGAGATCCTCCTCAGGGACTTCGACGCCGAACTCTTCCTCGAGTGCCATCACGAGCTCGACAAGATCGAGACTGTCGGCGTCGAGGTCGTCACCGAACTTTGCCTCGGGCACGACTTGATCCTCCGACACCGACAGCACCTCGACGGCACATTTGCGGAACCGGGCGAACATTTCTTGGTCCACGACTATCTCCTTGTGTTCGTGATGCGGACGATGTTAATGACTCTGGTCGACTAATGACCCATGCCCAGGCCGCCGTCGACAGGGATGACTGCTCCGGTGATGTACGCGGCGTCAGGCGATGCCAGGAACGCCACGACACCGGCGATCTCGTCCGGTGATGCCATGCGGGCGAGCGGGACGGCGGCGGTCAGCTCCGCCAGTCGCTTCTCACGGAGCGATGCGGTCATGTCCGTCGCGACCGGCCCTGGTGCGACGACGTTGACGGTGATGCTGCGTGACCCCAGCTCGCGCGCCAGCGATCTCGCCAGGCCGACGAGACCCGCCTTTGACGCTGCGTAGTTCGCCTGACCGGCCGAACCGAGCAGCCCGACCACCGACGACATGAAGATGATGCGGCCGGCGCGGGCCCGCAACATTCCTTGGGTCGCTCGCTTGGCAACACGGTAGGCAGCGGTGAGATTCGCATCGACGACGGACGCGAAGTCGGTCTCGCTCATTCGCAACAACAAGCCATCTTTGGTGATGCCCGCGTTCGACACGAGGACTTCGACCGGCCCGAACTCGGCCTCGACGGCTTTGAAGGCGGCGTCGACCGATTCGCCCGACGTCACGTCGCACGAGACACCGAAGAAGCCATCGGGTGGCGGCGACGCGTTGTACGTCACCGCAACGTGATCGCCGAGCGCGGCGAACCGTTGCGCGCAGGCCAGCCCGATGCCGCGCGATCCACCGGTTATCAGTACAACTCTGCTCACGCAGGTCCGCCGGCGGGCGCGCCGCCGCCCCAGCGCAACACTGCGCTGGCGGCAGTCATCCCGCCCCCGAAACCGACGAGCAGCAAGAGGTCGCCCTCTTTGACGCGTCCGGAATCAAGCGCGTCCGCGAGTGCCAACGGCACTGATGCAGACGAGGTGTTACCAGTGCGGTCGAGGATGGTGACGGCTCGTTCGGCCTCGATTCCGAGGCGATCGCATGCCGCCTGGATGATGCGAACGTTGGCCTGGTGCGGCACGACGAGCGCGATGTCCTGCGCGGTGATCCCGGCGTGGTTCATCGACTTGGTCGCCGAATCGACCATGATCCGCACCGCGCGGCGGAAGACCTCTTTGCCCTCCATGTGGATGAACCCACCGACATCAGCCCACAGCAACCGCCCGAGCGAACCATCCGCATCGAGATCCCATGCGAGCAGTTGGCCCGGCCCTTCGACCGCCTCGAGCACCACGGCACCCGAGCCGTCGCCGAACAGCACCGCGGTGTTGCGGTCCTCCCAGTCGACGATGCGCGACAGCGAATCGGTGCCGATCAGCAGCACCTTGCGAGCGCCCATCGCGATCAAACCATGGGCGGTGACCAACCCGTACACAAAACCGGAACACGCGGCGTTGACGTCGAACGCGCCGCACCGCAAGCCGAGCTCGTTCTGAACGGTGGCCGCCGTGCCCCACTGCGTGTCCGGGGTCGTCGTGGCGAGCACCAAGGCGTCGATCTCCGCGAGGTCGACACCCGACATGTCGAGTGCGGCACGCCCGGACTCGATCGACATGCCGACCGTCGTGCCGCCGACGTGACGTTCGCGGATGCCGGTTCGCTCGATGATCCACTCGTCGGACGTCTCCACCATCTGCTCGAGATCCTTGTTGGTGAGCGTCTTCGGGCCGAGGGACGTGCCCCAACCCGTGATGACGGCACCTCGTACTCCTGAAGGTAGTGCTGGCATATCAGACCGTCCTCAACCATGCGATGGGCTGTCTCATTGTGACTCGTTCGCCGTCGACGGCAATGTAACTCTGCAGTACACCGGCGAACGGTGACCGCACTTCTGCATCGCCGACGTGTCCGAGCACGTCGCCGACGGTGAGGTGGCTGCCGTCCGCGAGGTCACTGATCGGTGTGAACAGACCCGCCGCCGGACTGACGACGAGGCGTTCATGGGCGAAGAGGTGCTCGCCTTCGAGTTGGGCGCCAGTGTGCTGCGAACCGGCGTTGACCCACTCGAGCAACTTCTCGAGGTCTTCTGGGGTCGACACCGCGATCGTGCGCGCCGAGTCGACAGTTCGCTTCGCCATGCCGGTGAGCACACCGCCGGGGCCGAGCTCGACGAACTCGGTGACGCCGGCGTCCTCCAGTGCGAGCAGGCAGTGCTTCCATCGCACGGGGCTGCTCAGCTGCGCGGAGAGCAGGCTCGACCATTCGGCACCGGTGTTGTGCGGGAGCGCGTCGACGTTGGAGATGACGGGTACCTCGGTGTCGCGCGGGTTCGCCTCGGCGATCGCCTTGCGCAGCCGATCACGCGCAGCGGCCATGAACGGCGTGTGGAACGCGCCGGACACCTGCAGCGGCATGACCTTCTTCGCGCCGAGCTCCTTCGCGACGATGCCGGCCGCTGTCACACCTTCCGCCGAGCCCGCAATCACCACTTGGCCGGGTGCGTTGAAGTTGGCGACCCACACGTCGCTGTCCGCGCGGCGGCACGCGACTTCGACCTGATCGTCGTCGAGACCGAGGACGGCTGCCATGGTGCCGGGATTCTCGATGCCGGCTTGATGCATCGCGTCCGCGCGCTCGCACACCAGCCGAACACCCTCGTCGAAACCGAGCGCGCCAGTCGCCGTCAACGCCGTGTACTCACCGAGGCTGTGCCCCGCGCAGAAGCTCGGCTCGAGGCCGAGACGCTCTGCCGCATCGAGCACCATCAAGCTCGACACGAACGTCGTGAGCTGCGCGTGGCGCGTGTCGCGAAGTTCATCGACATCGGCGTCGAGCAGCAGCCTGCCGACGTCGCGCTCGGCCACCTCCGACGCCTCGTCGACGAGCTCCCAGCTTTCGTGATCGACCCAGGGCCTGCCCATGCCAGGTCGCTGTGAACCCTGGCCAGGGAACGTGAAGGCAAGCATGATGCCGACACGTTAGACCCTTTGCGACGAGGCCGAATTGCTACCGGCGAGTAAGGCACGTCATCGCATGACTTCGGCAGATACGATCTCGGCGTCACTCGCCCGAGTGGCGGAATGGCAGACGCGACGGACTCAAAATCCGTTGTCCGAAAGGGCGTGTGGGTTCGAGTCCCACCTCGGGCACCACAGTCGTTGTGCGGTTCGCTGCGACGGCGCGCACGTTTGACGACGCTGTGACCAGGGTAAACGGCACGCATGGAGCAAGGCCGGACTGTGTTTCAGCCGGCGAGCTTTGATTCCGAGTCACAGCCCGCACGCAAACGTCGAGTGCTGTACACGACGTTCACTGTTGTCGTGTCGGCCGTCGTGGTCTTCGTGGTTGCCGAAGGCATCGCTGCCTTCCCCGCGTTCGGCCTCGACACGGATACGAAGCAGAGTGCCGGATCGGGAACGCAGCTCAGCGTTCACTACGCCACGGCAACACGCGCACAACTGGCGACGCCGCTGGAGGTGACGATTCAAGGTGCTGCGACGACCGACAACGTCGTTCTCTCGGTCAGCAGTGACTACCTCGACGTCTTCAAGTCGAGTGGTGTCTCGCCACAGCCGACGTCCGAGACGTCGAACGACAACGACCTCGTGATGACGTTCGACCCGCCCCCTGCCGGCCAGGCGCTGGTGGTCGGGTGGGAGCTCGAGCCGAAGCCAGTCGGCTGGTTCACGTCGAAGAGCGCCGATGTCTCGGTGCTCGACTCGGACGCGAACCCGGTCGTGACCGTTCACATCAACACCGCCGTGAGGCCATGACGTGGAGATCGTGGCGCGGTCGACGGTCGTGTTCTGGATGGTGTTCCTGCTGACCCGCGGGTTGAAGCGGCGATCGCTCGGCGATATGGCACCGTTCGAGATGGTCCTGCTCGTCGTCCTCGGCGACATCATCCAACAGGGCGTCATGCAACAGGACTATTCGGTGAGCGGCGCGTTCCTGGCCTTGGCGTCGTTCGGCTTCTGGATCAACGCAGTGACGTTCATGACGTGGCGCTCGTCCAAGGCCAGGGCGGTGCTGGAAGGCAGCCCGATCGTGCTGATCTCCGACGGGAAGCCGATCGAGCAAGCGCTGAAGATCGAGCACATGCCGCTCGAGGAGCTGCTCGAAGCCGCTCGCCAGCAGGGCGTCGACAACCTCGAGGACATCCGTCTCGCAGTGCTCGAAGTCAGCGGAAAGATCTCGATCATCCAGAAGTAGTTACGGTCAGCGCGCGTCCGGCGGCGGCGGACATGGCGAGGTCGGGCCGTCCGTACAATCGATGCGATGGGCAAGCGAGGGGTCGAGAGGAAGTTGCGCAAGATCGGCGCTCGACTGCGTTCGCTGCGCGCCGAGCTCGCCGTGATCGACGAGCAACTCGCTCACCTCGTCGACGACGCCGAGGAGAAGAGCCTGCGGGCGCTCGTTGCCGACAACCCGGCTGCCGCCATGGAGCATCGCGAGGCCGCCGGCCACTCGGAGGCGATGGCAGATCACCGTCGCCACGTCGTCTCCGAGATCGATACCCTCGAGGCCCGACAGGACCAGCTACTCGATGAACTTCGCCTACTCTGACTCTGTTGACCGACGGGCCGATCGAAAGGACTGCCACTTGTGACGATTCGTGTTGTGATCGCAGAGGATGAGGCAATCATCCGTCTCGATTTGCGCGAGACCCTCGAAGAAGAGGGCTACGACGTGGTGGGCGAGACCGGTCGCGGCGATGATGCCGTCACTCTCGTTCGCGATCTTCGGCCCGACCTTGCGATCCTCGACATCAAGATGCCGGGGCTCGACGGGCTCGAGGCTGCCCGCGTCATCACGAGCGAACGGATCTGCGGCGTGCTGATGTTGACCGCATTCAGCCAGCGCGAGGTCATCGAAGAGGCCCGCGATGCCGGCGCGCTCGCATACCTCGTGAAGCCGTATCAGAAGAGCGACCTCATCCCTGCGATCGAAGTGGCGATCGGCCGGTTCCGCGAGATGCAGCACCTCACGGGTGAGGTCGACTCGTTGGGCGAGCAGCTCGAATCGCGCAAGATCATCGATCGTGCCAAAGGTCTGCTGATCGACGAATGCGGGATGCGCGAGGGCGAGGCGTTCACCTTCATCCAACGCACCGCGATGAGCGAGCGCTCGCGCATGCGAGAGGTTGCCGAGCGAGTGCTGGCCGGCACACTGCGCCCGTGAAGCTGCTGTTGCTCGATGGCAACTCGCTGACGTATCGCGCTTTCTACGCGCTACCGACCGACATGGCGACCGCGTCGGGACAGGTCACCAACGCAGTGTTCGGCTTCACCTCGATGTTCGCCTATCTCTTGAAGGACCAGCAGCCGGATGGGGTCATGGTCGCCTTCGACCGGCCGGAGAAGACGTTCCGCCACGACTCGAATCCGTTGTACAAGGCGCAGCGAGAAGCGGCCCCCGACATCCTCCGCCAACAGATGGGTCTCGTGCGCGAGGTCCTCGATGCGTTGCACGTCCACGTCCTCGAGCTCCCCGGGTATGAAGCCGACGACATCCTGGCCACCTTCGCGGAGATCGCGAAGGCCGAGGGTCACGAGGTCATCATCGTCACGGGCGATCGCGACAGCTACCAGTTGGTCGAAGAC
>DASWRR010000233.1:0-1658 GCA_036403055.1 Ilumatobacteraceae bacterium
CGCCGAGCGCGGCATCGAACTGCGCTGGGTGCCGCTGACCATCGACGGCCTGCTCGACCTGACCAATCTGTCGACGTTGCTCGACGGCGCAAAGGCCTTCTGCTTCACGGCGATGAGCAACGTGCTCGGCACCATCACGCCGGTTCGCCAGCTGTGCGATGCAGCACACGCCGCCGGTGCGCTCGCGATCGTCGACGGTTGCCAATACGTCCCGCACAACGTCACCGACGTGCAGGCATGGGACGCCGACTTCGTTGCGTTCAGCAGCCACAAGATGTGCGGGCCGTCAGGCATCGGGGTCCTGTGGGGTCGCGAGGCGCTGCTCGATGCGATGCCGCCGTTCCTCGGCGGCGGCAACATGATCCTCGACGTTCGGCTCGACGGTTTCACACCAGCCGAGCTGCCCGCCAAGTTCGAGGCAGGCACGCCGCCGATCGTCGAGGCGATCGGTCTGCACGCGGCGATCGACTTCCTCGAAGGTCTCGGGATGGCCAACGTCCGCCGTCACGAGATGGAGATCGCTACGTACGCGATGACGACGCTCGTCGAGCGCTACGGCGACGACATCTGCCTGCACGGCCCGACCAACGTCGAGGTGCGCGGCGCCACGTTCAGCTTCGGGTTCCGCAACATCCACCCGCACGATCTGTCGCAGGTGCTCGATCAACGCAACATCTGCTTGCGTGCCGGCCACCACTGCGCCAAGCCGCTGATGCGCCTGCTCGGCGTCAACGCAACAGCGCGAGCGAGCTTCTATCTGTACAACGACCACAACGACGTCGACGCTCTGGCAGACGCGCTCGACGGCGCCAGCGATATCTTCGGGCTCTGAGCCGGAAGAGGAGGAGCCACACACATCATGCCCGGCCTCGAAGATCTGTACCGCGAGATCATCCTCGACCACTACCGCACGCCGCGGAACCGTGGCGAGTTGCCGCCGCCTGCAGCACACGCCGTCGGACACAACCCGCTGTGCGGTGACGAGATCGACGTCTACCTCCAGGTCGAGGGCGACACAGTGACCGACGTCAAGGTCGGCGGTCAGGGTTGTTCGATCTCGCAAAGCTCGGCCTCGATGATGAGTCAAGCCGTGAAGGGCAAGTCGCTCGCCGAGGTGCGCGCCCTCGTTCGCCGGTTCAAGGGGATGATGTCGATCGAGGAGGAGACGCCATACGGCGAGGAGATCCCCGAGACAGAGGTGAAGCTCGGCGACCTCGAGGCGTTGCAGGGCGTCGTCAAGTTCCCTGTTCGCATCAAGTGCGCGACCCTGGCGTGGAACACGCTGATCGAGGCGATGCACGAGGCCACCTCGGCATGACACCGGCGTTCGATGCGATCGCGCCGCATCCAGACGGCGTCGACGCGGCCGACGAGCTCATCCACGAACGGGCATACGTCGTTCGGGCGTATCGCAGCGGTACCGACAAGCTGATCCTGCGCGGTTCGGTCCGCGATCAGAAGCCGCCCGGTCTGTACATACCCGACGACCCTGAGCCGCTGACGATCCACCACATGATCGTCGATCTCACGGTCGCCGTCCCGTCGTTGGAGATCGTCGACGCCAAGGCCGTGCTCGAGACCCACCCGCATCCCACGTGCAAGCGGATCGAGGACCACTACGGCGCGCTCGTCGGGTTGTCGATCGCCCGCGGCTTCAC
>DASWRR010000234.1:0-1543 GCA_036403055.1 Ilumatobacteraceae bacterium
CGGGGATGACGACTGCGATGGCCACTGAGCTCTCCTTCTCGTGCGTGAGGTTGCGGTCGAACGTGTGTTGCCCGAACGGTTGTTCGTAGCATGCCACGAACAACCGTTCGACGTCAACCCGCGGTCGAACATTTGTTTCACGAACGGATGTTTGACCTGCGACACGAACGCGCGTACGCTACGGACATGTCCGAACAACTGACAGCCCGCCAACGCGGCATCCTCGACATGATCGAAACCAGCATGCGTGAGCGCGGTTATCCGCCGAGCGTTCGTGAGATCGGCGAGGCGGTCGGTCTGACGTCCCCCTCCACGGTGCACAGTCACCTGGCCTCCTTGCAGCGGATGGGCTTCTTGAAGCGGGACCCAACCAAGCCACGCGCCATCGAGGTGCGGTTCGATCCGTCCTCGGGCCTCGCCATCGAGCGTCGACCGGTGCGTCACGTACCGCTCGTCGGCGACGTCGCTGCCGGAACCGACGTGCTGGCGCAAGAGAACGTCGAAGAGCTCTTCCCCCTGCCCGAGGACTTCACCGGGACCGGCGAGCTGTTCATGCTGCGAGTGCGTGGTGACTCGATGGTCGATGTCGGGATCATGGACGGCGACTTCGTCGTCGCCCGTGCTCAGGAGACTGCCGTCAACGGTGAGATCGTCATCGCCGGCATCCCTGGCGAAGAGGCGACGGTGAAGACTTTCCAGCGCAAGGGCTCGACGATCTCACTCATCCCGGCGAATCCTCGGCTCGAGCCGATGGTGTTCGACGCCGATCAGGTGCAGATCTTCGGCCGCGTGGTCACCGTCATGCGTCGTCTCTAGGAGCTCGCCATTGCTCGTGATCGTCCGGCTCACCGTCGTCGGGCTCACGATCGTCCGCGTCCTCAGCGCCCGTTTCACGGTCGTCGGGTACCGACCAAACCGGTCCGGTGCTCGGTGGTGCGGGCGGGGGCGGCGGGCTGGTCGGTGCGGTTTGACCCCAGACGCTCGGTGGGGCGAAGGTCGGTGGGGCGAACCCACCGCCGGCCGGTTGATCCGGTAGGCGTACCGGAGGCTGTCCCGGGACGCTGACCGTTGTCGGAGGCTCCGGTCGGAATCCCGGATGCATCGGAGGTAGCGGGGGGCCAGTCGGTTGAACCGTGTACGGCGGCCACGTCGTACTCCCAGCAGGGTTGTCGGCCACTGCCGGATCGAGCCGCCGCCTGCGCAGTCCGAGCAGAAACAGCACGAGGCCGACGACGATTCCAGCGAGCGCGACGCCGCCGCCGATCGCAGTCAGTCGATCCATCGCCTTCTTCGGGTCCTTGCCGATGGCGACGGCAAAGTCCGTCTCGTCGGACTCGACGTTGAGGTGATACGTGCCTGCTCGAGCGATCTTCACCGTCCGAATCGCTGTGCCGACGAAACCGTCGACGTCGTACGAACCGGTCGAGTCTCGTTGCATGTCGACGGTGGCGCCACTCGGATCCTCGAGCGTCAGCGAAACCTTCGGCAACTTCGCGCTGGAGTGGTTGTAGGAACCGCCGTTCGATTTGCAGTCGCCGCCGAG
>DASWRR010000235.1:0-1582 GCA_036403055.1 Ilumatobacteraceae bacterium
ATCGACCCAAATTGGGCCAAATGGCGCATCGCGAACGCGACGCGACGAGCGTTAGAGGCCTCGCGACGACGACTCGAACGCGTCGACGTCCGCGGGATCGCCCTGCACGACGACGCGGCACTTCTCCAGCGGCCGCCCGAACGCGTGCAACAAGATCTCGCCGGGCAAGCCGACGAGCACCACTCCCCTGTCACCCTTCTTCGCGACGATGTCGTCGCGGCCCGCGCTGCGCAGCGTCACCCCGACGGGCGACTTGCGGAACAGCAGCCGGCCCATGAACTTCATCGGCTTCCACAACGCGTCGTCGCGATCCGGATCATCGGGCCGGGGTGACCACCCCGGTTGGGCCCGGCGGATGTCTTCGTGATGGACGAAGAACTCCGCGAGGTTGGCCTTGTCGCCGACCACCGGGATCGCCCAGATCGTCCACACGGGCGGCCCGAGGCGGAAGAGGTTGATCATGTCGGACCATGGCTCGGCCTTGAACGCGTCCGTGACGTCGGCGGCGTGCTTGCGCAGCATCGGCACCGCGATTCCCGCCGCGGCATCCGGCCGGCGCTCGCGCACGAGAAGATGGGCGAGCAGATCACGCGTCGTCCAGCCCTCGCACAACGTCGGCGCATCCGGTCCGAACTCCTCGAACGAATCACACATCTCGGCACGTTCGTTGGCGGTGATGGTCACTCGCCCACGGTACCCAAATTGTCAGCGGGGGCGTGCGGCGCCTGCCAGTTCGGTGTTCCCTGGTCGTGCTCTGTCGAGCGTGATCACTTGAGGACACCGACGGCAGGCGGCCGCTCCCCGTTCCGCGTACCACCGGCACTCACGGCGGATGGTGCAGCGCGGCAACATCTCGACGACGCCCGGCACGTCGTTCGAGATGCGCTCCGCGAGCGTGCACGAATCGTTGTCGAAATGCGCGCACGCTTCCCCTTCGCAGTGCGCTGCGATGCGGAACACCTGAGTCACCATTTCAGGGTCGATGTCGACATCGACCTCGTCGATCGGGATCGCGTGCTCGAGGTACGAGACCATCGGTTGCTCGGCCGTTCCCAGCACGACGCCGATCACCCGCGCACCCGCCATCGACGGTTGCGCACTCGGGCACAAGCGGGGTGTCGTCACGGCGTCAGAACAACTGCTGTTGACCACCGAACCGACCGGGAACCGGCACGTCGTTGCCGAAGCGCTCGACGAAGCCGACGAGGATGTCGCCGTTGATCACCGACAACGCCGGCACGACGTCGAACCCGCTGCGCTCGCCGACTTCGGCTGTCACTGCCTCGGCGAACTGCTGCGCCTGGCGCAGGTCGGCCTCTCTCACCTGGCGACCAACGATCCACCACGGCATCTGATGGATGTCGGAGCCGACGGCTCTACGCAGATCACCGAGCTTGTTGCGTTCGGCAGCGGTCTGAACTGCCGACTCGACCGCTTTCGCGAACTCGAGGTTGGAGAGACGATTTGCTGATGCCATGAGGTGCTCCCTTTGTCACCCGCCGCTTTTCCCGGATCAATGATGCGCCTCGCCGCAATCGATGTACAGAGAAAATTTCTCGGCCGCCGCAAGGGCCCTCCCCGG
>DASWRR010000236.1:0-2271 GCA_036403055.1 Ilumatobacteraceae bacterium
CGCATGCGGACGATCTTCACTTCGCGCTCGAAGTCGGGGTGCTCGACCCAGTGATAGAGGCACCGCCGCTTCAACGCATCGTGGACATCCCGTGTCCTGTTGGACGTCAGCACGACGATCGGCGGCCGCGTCGTCGTGAACTTGCCGAGCTCGGGAATGGTGATCTGGTAGTCCGAGAGCATCTCGAGCAGATACGCCTCGAACTCGTCATCGGCGCGATCGATCTCGTCGATCAACAGCACGGGCGGGATCTCACCGCGATGATCGATCGCCTGCAGCAGCGCCCGCTTCAACAAGAACCGCTCGTTGTACAACTGCTCTTCGAGCGCCCCGGTTCCGACTCCACGCGCCTCACCGCTGGCCTCCGCAGCGCGGAGGTGCAGCAGCTGCCGCGAGTAGTCCCAGTCGTAGACGGCCTGCGACGCATCGATCCCCTCGTAGCACTGCAAGCGGATCAGCTCGCCGCCGGTCCATCGGCTGATGACCTTGGCCACTTCGGTCTTGCCGACACCCGCCTCGCCTTCCAACAGCAACGGTCGCTTCAGTGAGAGCGCCAGGAACACCGACGTTGCCAGCCCGTCGTCGGGCAGGTAGCCGTGCAGGCTGAGAGCCCTCGACACATCGGCCGGGCTCGTGGGCGAAACGGTGAGCCCGAGTGGAGTGGGAGGCGGGGGAGTCGGAGCCATTACTCGACAGGCTAGAGCCGATGCCAAGCTCTGTACCGTGGTACGCGAATTCACGGTGCACGCCCCGGACGCGTCACAGATCTCCCTCTTCGTCCAGGGTTGTCACACGCTGACCGTCTCGGAGACGGTCATGACGCGACAACCCGACGGAGTGACGTGGATGGGCGGGGCGGAGGCGGCGGACGGTGATCTGTACTGGTTCGTCGCCGACGGCGTCGGACCGCTCCTCGATCCCGACGCGATGGACGTCGTGATGACATCCGACGGGCCGCGAAGTGCAGTCCGCACGACGTGGCCGAAGGTGCCGACGATGGAGACCCGCCATCCGGACCCCGTCGTCTACGAGATGCACGTGCGTGGGTTCGCGAAGACGTTCGCCGGATGCATCGACCATCTGCCGTACCTCGCCGACCTCGGAATCGACGTGATCGAGTTGATGCCGGTCCACCCGTTCGACACGACGAACAACTACTGGGGCTACATGCCGCTCGTCTGGGGCGCGGTGCACCGTCCATATGCCGCCGGCGGCCACGCGCCCGAAGAGCTTGCGTCGCTCGTCTCGGCCGCGCATTCGCACTCGATCGAGGTGTGGCTCGACGTCGTGTTCAACCACACCGCGGAAGGCGACCCGACGAAGCCGACGCTCTCGCTGAGAGGTCTCGACGATCGCAACGCATACCTGCATCGCGACGACGGGACGTACAACGACGACAGCGGAACCGGAAACGTCTCGAACCCAGGGGACGCCAACATCCAACGGCTCATCCTCACTGCGCTCGACCGGTTCGCGGATCTCGGCATCGACGGCTTCCGGTTCGACCTTGCCTCACTGCTGACCCGCGACGGGGGCGGGTTGGTGAACCTCATCACCGATTGGGCGGAGCAACGCGGAGTGCGACTGATCGCCGAGCCTTGGGATCTCGCGGCGTACCAAGTCGGCGAATGGAAGTCGCCGTGGCTCCAGTGGAACGACCGGTTTCGCGACCAGATCCGTGGCTTCGTTCGCGGTGAACCCGGTCTCGTGCCGGCTGTGATCGAACGCGTCGGGGCAAGCCCCGACCTGTTTGCGGATGGGAATGGCGCACCGGTCAACTTCGTCACCGCGCACGACGGTCTGACGATGCACGATCTGACGACCACCACGAACGACCACCATCACGCGTGGGACACCGGTGACGAGCTGCGGATGCAACAGCTCAAGAACTACTTCACGATGCTGCTGCTGTCTGCCGGCACGCCGATGTTCGTGATGGGCGACGAGTTCGCCCGATCGCAGGACGGACTGGACAATCCGTACAACATCGATGGACCGACGACGTGGGTCGACTGGCGCCGGCTCGACACGTGGCGCGAACTGCACGACTACGTCCGGGCCCTCATCGCGCTCCGACGAGCGCATCCGCCGGCGGACTTCGCGTTCTACGGTGCACGATCGGCGCCCGACACATCGGCAGAGTCACGATCTCTGGCGTGGTCGGCAGGAGGTTTGTACGTCATGGTCAATGCGTGGTGGGAGCCGATCGACTTCGAGTTCCAACAACCCGGACCGTGGGAGCTCGAAGTCTCGACCGCGGCACCGGTCCCA
>DASWRR010000237.1:0-8594 GCA_036403055.1 Ilumatobacteraceae bacterium
CGCGATCGGATCGGTGACGAGGTGGAGGTTGTCGCGCTTCAACGTCGTTGCCCACACACCGTTGTCGCGGATGATCCGCTTGGCAGCGGGCGGGTACTGCGGCATGACCTTCTCGAGCAGATCCGGACGGTCACCGAAGCACAGGCCGAGGTACATGCCCAGCAGCGTCCGCAACTCCTCGTTCGCGGCGCTGACTGCGTGTCCGTCGCCGTCCCAATCAGGGTCGACCTTGACCGCTGGAAGGATCCCTTCGGCGTACCGCCAGAAGAGCCAGAAGCGATACCACTGGCTGTAGTACGGCACCTGGCCGAGGAGCCAGCGCTGACCGTCGGCGACGTCGTCGTGGTAGTCGAGGGTCGGCGCGAGCCAGTTCGGCGTGCGCTGGAAGACGAGCACTTCCTCGGCACGGGCGGCGATGATCGGGATGAACTGCGCCGCGCTCGCTCCGGTTCCGATTACAGCGACGCGCCGGCCGTCGAGGTCGACGGCATGGTCCCACTCCGCCGAGTGGAACGACGGTCCGGCGAACGAATCGCGGCCTGCGATGTCGGGCAGCTTCGGCCGGTTCAGCTGACCGGTGGCATTGACGACGGCGTCGAACTGCGCGGTGTGCGATCGACCATCGCGATCGACCGTCGAGACGCGCCACTCGGCGGACTCGTCGTCGAACCGGATCTCCTCGACCGTTGTGCAGAACCGGATCAACGACCGAAGGTCGAACTTGTCGGCGAAGGACGTGAAGTAGTCGAGCAGCTCTCGTTGCGTCGAGAAGTGCTGCGGCCAGTCGTCGCGCTGGGCGAACGAGTAGCAGAACAAGTGGCTCGCGACGTCGACTCTGCAGCCCGGGTACGTGTTCTGCAGCCAGGTGCCACCGACCTCGTCGTTCTTCTCGAACACGACGACCTCGACGCCGGCTTGACGAAGGCGGTGGGCGGCGAGCAACCCGGACATTCCCGCACCGATCACCGCGACGCGAAACGCACGTCCGGGTGCGACCTCGTCGACCGACCACGACGGCGCGCGCAGGTCCTGCGCTGAACCGCCGAGCTCTTCGAGCAGCAGCGCGAGGTAGTCGTCGGACGCATCGGAGCCCATCATCCACGACATGATCGGGCGCATCCCGTCCGTCGTCGGCTCCGGCGCGACCGGCCAGCCGCCATCGCGCAACTCGTGGAGAGTCCGGAGAGCGATCGCACGCGCGCGGGCCTGTTGATCGAGGTTCCAACCTCCCTGCGGTTCGTGGTGCTTGGTCGGGTCGAGGAACAACCCGTCACCGGGCAGATGAGGATTCGACGTCACGTGTGCGAGCGCGGCGAGCAACGAAGGAAGGTCTGCGACAGCCACCGCGGCGGCGAGCTGATCGTCTGCGGACATCGGATCACCCGGCTCCAAACGGGAGGTCATGTGCGGACTGTAGGCGGGCGGTAGTCTTAGCGGCACCATGCGAGCGTCACTTGCCGATCTGTTGTCATCGGGCCGGACGTTGCTCGCCGACGGTGCCACCGGCACCAACTACTTCGAACGAGGTTTGGGCGCGGGCGATCCGCCGGAGTTCTGGAACGCCGACCATCCCGAGAAGGTGCGCGACCTTCATCAACAGTTCGTCGACGCCGGCGCCGACATCATCTTGACCAACACGTTCGGTTGCAATCGCCACCGAATGAAGCTGCACAAGGCCGAGGGTCGTGTCTACGAACTGGCCAAGCGCGCAGCCGAGATCGCGTGTGAGGTCGCCGATGCGGCGCCACGCCCGATCGTCGTCGCCGGTTCCATCGGCCCGACCGGTGAGCTGTTCGAGCCGCTCGGTGCGCTGAACGATGCCGCTGCCATCGAATCCTTCGGTGAACTTGCAGCGGGGTTGAAAGCGGGCGGAGCGGACATCGCGTGGATCGAAACGATGTCGGCTGCAGAAGAGATTCGTGCTGCCGCGACCGGCGCGATCCACGCCGGGTTGCCGTACACCGCGACGTGTTCCTTCGACACTGCGGGGCGGACGATGATGGGTCTGTTGCCCGGCGATCTGTCGCACGTGTTCGACGGGCTCGAGATGCCGCCGGTCGCCATTGGCGCGAACTGTGGTGTCGGCGCGAGCGACATCCTCGTCTCGCTGCTGGCGATGACAGAGCGCGATGCGCACACGCATCTGATCTCGAAGGGCAACTGCGGTGTCCCGTACTTCGCGGGAACCGAAGCCGTCTACACGGGCACACCGGAGTTGATGGCGAAGTACACGCAGCTGGCCGTGAAGGCGGGCGCCCGGATCGTCGGCGGATGTTGCGGAACGTCGCCGGTTCATCTTGCGGCGATGCGGAAGTCGCTCGACGAGCTGATCGCCAAGCCGACGATCGACGACATCATCGAGGCGATCGGACCGCTGGTGAACGCTGCTCCGTCGGGTGCTGCGCCCGATCGCGAGCGTCGGCGCGGACGCCGCGGCGAGTAATCTCCGCACGGACCCGGCCCGTTCGGCCGCTGACACGGAGGTCGTAATGGCACAGCAGGTTCGTGGAGTCGTGGCGCGCTCGAAGGGCGCACCAGTCTCGATCGAGACGATCGTCGTTCCCGATCCCGGGCCAGGCGAAGCACTCGTCAAGGTGCAGGCGTGCGGTGTGTGCCACACCGATCTCCACTACCGCGAGGGTGGGATCAACGACGACTTTCCGTTCCTGCTCGGGCACGAGGCGGCCGGCGTCGTCGAGTCCGTCGGCGCGGGCGTGACGAACGTTGCGCCCGGCGACTTCGTGATCCTCAACTGGCGCGCCGTGTGCGGCACGTGTCGCAGCTGCCTCCGCGGCCGCCCGTGGTTGTGCTTCAACACGTTCAACGCGACGCAGAAGATGACCTTGACGGACGGCACGGTGCTTTCGCCGGCTCTTGGAATTGGCGCGTTCGTCGAGAAGACGCTGGTTGCCGCCGGTCAGTGCACGAAGGTCGATCCGCAAGTGCCGGCGACAACGGCCGGTCTGCTCGGCTGCGGCGTGATGGCGGGCATCGGTGCGGCCATCAACACCGGCAACGTCAGCCGCGGCGATTCCGTCGCGGTGTTCGGATGCGGTGGTGTCGGCGATGCGGCGATCGCGGGCGCGCGACTCGCCGGCGCCCACACGATCATCGGCGTCGACATCGACGATCGCAAGCTGGAGTGGGCCAAGGAGTTCGGGGCAACGCACACATGCAACTCCAGTACGACCGACCCTGTCGAGTACATCAAGTCGGTCACGGGCGGAAATGGTGCGGATGTGTGCATCGAAGCGATCGGCAACCCCGCGGTGTACCGGCAGGCGTTCGAGGCTCGCGATCTCGCCGGAACCGTGGTGCTCGTCGGCGTCCCGCGGCCTGACATGACGTTGGAGCTCCCGTTCATCGAGGTGTTCGGCCGCGGCGGCGCGTTGAAGTCGTCGTGGTACGGCGACTGCCTGCCGTCGCGCGATTTCCCGATGTTGGTCACGTTGCACCAGCAAGGGCGGCTGCCGCTCGACAAGTTCGTCAGCGAGACGATCTCGCTCGACGCGGTCGAAGAGGCGTTCCACAAGATGGAGCGCGGCGAGGTGTTGCGCAGCGTGGTCGTGCTGTGATCGAACTCGTCACGACCGACGGGATCTTTGCCCTCGACGGTGGCGAGTGGCAGGTGACGAACAACATCTGGTTGGTCGGCGACGATCGCGAGGTCGTCGTGTTCGACGCGGCACACGATGCAGGTGCGATCGTGAGCGCGATCAACGGTCGCCGGGTGAGGGCAATCGTCCTGACGCACGGCCACAACGATCACATCAACGCCGCCGTTCCGCTGCGAGAGGCCGTCGATGCGCCTGTGCTGCTCCATGAGGCCGACAGGATGCTGTGGGACGTCGTCTGGCCCGACGATCGGCCTGACGGTGCGGTGACACCGGGGGAGGCGCTGAGCGTCGCGGGCCACGAGTTGGGCATCGTGCACACGCCTGGTCACTCGCCGGGCTGTTGTTGTTTCCACGATGTCGCGTCCGGTGTCGTCTTCAGCGGTGACACGTTGTTCTGTGGTGGCCCTGGCGCCACCGGCCGCAGTTACAGCGACGAGGCAACAATCCTGCGTTCGATCCTCGACGTGCTGCTCGCGTTGCCGGATCACACGATCGTGCATACCGGACACGGCGACAGCACGACGATCGGAGCCGAACGCGCCGCGGTCATCGCCAGAGCGGCTGAGCTCGGCGTGTAGCTCGGCCGTCGGTGCAACGCGAACGGGGAGAGGGCGCTCTGAGCGCACCTCTCCCCGTTTACTTTGAACTGATCAAGACTCGACATCTCATTGACTACCGACGGGACCAGCTTCGGTGAGATGTACAAGCGGAGGTTGGCGGGTATTCGCCAGACGGTCCAGTCCGAAGGCCGTTAGCGGCCAACCACCTCCAGAGTCCCACAATATAAACCTGTCATCGTTTGGACCACCTCCTCTCTCTGGTAGGAGATATTCAAACAGCACGAAATACGAATTTCAAGCGACTTTGTACCCGAGATCGAACGCTCGAATGGCTTACCTGCGCTTGCGCAAGTAGGCGTTCGCCAGTTCGTGCAGCCGCTCCCGGCCGAAGCTCGGATCGTGCCCGCCGTGCACCGTCGTGACCGGGAGTGTGAGCAGACGATCCATCGTCCGGCAGTAGTCGTCGATGGACGATTCGGCCAGTTCGTCGAGCAACGGTCCGTCGTAGATCGCGTCGCCGGAGAACAGCGTGCCGGTCGATTGCTCCCAGAGACCGATGCTGCCAGGCGAGTGCCCTGGCAGGTGCATGACCTCGAAGCACCGGTCTCCGAGGTCGATCTCATCGCCTTCGGTGATGTGGCGCACTCGCGCGACCGGTTCCTGGTGGAACCCGTCGACCGCCATCCCTGCCGGCAGCGCGGTGACGAAGTACGGCTCCGGCATCGGATAGCCGGCAGCCTCGAGCGAGTCGACGACCGCGTCGCCCCATGCCTCTCGCGGCACGAGAGAGGAGATCGGTGGGTGCAGCAGCAGTTCCCCTTCGAGGGGATGGACCACGACGTCGTCGAACTCGTGATGACCGCCGATGTGGTCGTCGTGGCCATGGGTCGCCACGGCGGTCACCGGTTTCGACACGAGATCACTGAGCGCGTCGCACACACTCATCACCCCCATGCCGGTGTCGATCACGAGATCGCGATCGCGGCCACGGACGTGCCAGATGTTGCAGCGCATCAGAGGGATGACGTGTGGTTCCCACAGCAACGTGATCGCGTCGTCGATCGTCGTGCGCTCGAACCAGTGATCGGCGATCGGGAGGCCGGTCATTTCGGCTTCTTCGCTCGGCTCGGAGCGACCCGCGACGGCTCGCCGGCCATCTTCGGATATACCGGTGGCCACGGTGCGTCCTGCAGACCCGCCGCTTGATCACGTTGCACCATGTCGAGGAACGGTTCGAGCGACTGCGGCGACTCGTTCATCGAGCCCCACGCGTCGCCGTGCTCGGCGACCCACGCAGGAACCGTTGCGATCGTCATGTCGTGCGGACGCAACGTCGGCAGCAGCTCCCACGGGAACGGAAAGGACACCGGGGCGTGGTCGAGCGCCCGGACGGACCATGGAGCGAACACCGTCTTGTGTGGTGCGTTCTGGTTGAAGTCGATGAAGATCCGCTCCCCGCGCTCTTCCTTCCACCACGACGCGGTCATCAGCGCAGGGTGCCGCCGCTCGAGCTCGCGGGCGACCGCGACTGCCGCGCTGCGCACCGCGATGCTGTCGTGCGTGGGGTGGAGCCGAACGTAGACGTGCAGCCCCCGATTCCCCGAGGTCTTGATGAACCCGACGATCCCGAGGTCGTCGAGCAACGCCTTGGTGGCTGCGGCTGCCTCCTGCGCCATCACATACGTCGTGCCGGGGCCCGGATCCAGATCGAGGCGCAACTCATCGCAATGCTCGAGATCACCGACATGAGTCGGCCACGAGTGGAACCCGAGGCAACCGATGTTCACGGCCCACAACAGGTGCGCCAGATCGGCGACGACCAGCGCCCTCGATTCCGTTCCGTTGGGCGTCTGCACGACCGTGGTGTGCAGCCAGTCGGGCGCGCCTTCCGGTATGCGCTTCTGGAAGAAGTTGGAGCCATGCGCGCCGTTGGGGAATCGCTGGAGCAGCACGGGCCGGTCGAGCATCTGACGCATCACGGCATCGCCGACCGCCACGTAGTAGTTGACGAGATCGAGCTTGGTGTCGTTGCGTGCGGTGAAGAACACCTTGTCGGGACTCGTGATCTCGACGGCACGGCCGGCTACCGAGATCTCCACCGAATCGCTCACGACGCCAACCGTATTCCGTCGCACCCACTACCGTCGGACGAATGGGCGAGATGCAGGTCGAGGCGCCGATGCAGGGGACGATCGCGACGATCGACGTCTCGCCCGGCGACGCCGTGATCGTCGGCCAGCAGCTGATGCTGATCGAGTCGATGAAGATGCATCACGCGATCGAATCGCCGTGTGACGGTGTCGTCGGCAGCGTCGCCGTCGAAGTCGGCCAGACCGTGATGGCAGGCGAAGTCGTCGCCTCGGTGCAGCCGGGTGTGGTCGCCCGAGAAGCGACGCAACAGGATGTCGGCCGCGATCTCACGGCCGTGCGCCGAGATCTCGCGGAGGTGCAGGCACGCCACGCGATCGGTCTCGACGCGGCCAGACCTGACGCAGTCGAACGTCGTCGAGCGGTCGGCCGCCGCACTGCGAGAGAGAACGTCGCCGATCTCGTCGACGCCGGGTCGTTCGTCGAATACGGAGCTGTCGCGATCGCGGCGCAGCGGCGGCGTCGGCCGGTCGAAGAACTGATCGAGCGCACCCCCGCCGACGGCATGATCGGGGGAATCGGCAGGGTCAACGGGCATCTGTTCGCCGGCCACGACGCGCAGGTCATCGCCGTCTCGTACGACTACACGGTGCTGGCCGGAACGCAGGGTGTCATGAACCATCGCAAGAAGGATCGGCTGTTCGAGCTCGCCGAATCGATGCGGCTGCCGGTCGTGTTCTTCACAGAAGGTGGGGGCGGCCGTCCGGGCGACACGGACAACATCGGGGTGAGTCTTCTCGACTGCTGGGCGTTCCACTTCCTCGGTGGCCTCAGTGCGCTTGTTCCGCTCGTTGGCATCAACGCCGGGTACTGCTTCGCCGGCAACGCGGCGTTGCTCGGATGTTGCGACGTCGTCATCGCGACCGCTGACTCGAACATCGGGATGGGTGGCCCGGCGATGATCGAAGGCGGCGGGCTCGGCGTCTTCGATCCGAAGGACATCGGGCCGATGAGCGTTCAGCAGTTCAACGGCGTCGTCGACATCGCGGTCGCCGACGAAGCCGAAGCCGTCGCAGCTGCGAAGCAGTACCTGTCGTACTTCCAAGGCTCGCTCAGCGAGTGGTCGTGCGCCGATCAGCTGGAGTTGCGCGGTGCGATCCCCGAAGATCGCAAGCGTGCGTACGACGTGCGCACGGTGATCGAAACGCTGTTCGACACCGGCTCCGTGCTCGAGCTGCGACGCGACTTTGCGCTTGGCATGGTGACGGTGTTGGCGCGTGTCGAGGGCCGTCCGGTCGGCGTGCTGGCCAACAACCCTGGCCACCTGGCAGGAGCGATCGACAGTGAGGGCGCCGACAAGGCAGCGCGCTTCATTCAGCTCTGCGATGCGTTCGACATCCCTGTGCTGACGCTCGTCGACACGCCCGGAATGATGGTCGGACCGGCGGTCGAGGAGACCGCACTCGTCCGGCACTGCTCGCGGCTCTTCGTGACGGGCGCGAACATCACCGTTCCACTCATCAGCATCGTGTTGCGCAAGTGCTACGGACTCGGTGCGCAAGCGATGGTCGGCGGCAGCACGAAGGCGCCGGCGGCGTGCATCGCATGGCCGACCGGAGAGTTCGGACCGATGGGACTCGAAGGCGCCGTCCGCCTCGGCTTCCGCCGCGAGCTGGACGCGATCGCGGACCCGGAGGAGCGCGAGCAGAACTTCCAAGAGCGCGTGGCGCGGATGTACGAACACGGCAAGGCGTTGAACACTGCGTCGTACTTCGAGATCGACGACGTCATCGATCCGGCGGAGACACGACGGTGGATCAGCACGATCCTGGCATCGTCGCCCCCGCCCGCGCCACGCTCCGGCAAGAAGCGGCCGAACATCGATACCTGGTAGGAGTACGACATGCATGTTGACGAAGTGGAGCTGCGAACGATCCGCCTGCCGTACAAATCGGTCTTCAAGACGTCGTTCGCCGCCGAGCACGAGAAGGTCGCCGTCATAGTGACGGTCCGCTCGGACGGTGTCGAGGGCTATGGCGAAACGGTGATGGACATGCTCCCCGCGTACCGCGAGGAGACGATCGTCGGCGCACTGCACCTCCTCCGCGAGGCGTTGATCCCGGCGCTGCTGAAGAACGATTGCGACGACCCGATGACGCTGGTCGACTCGTGGAAGGGCTGGCGCGGCAACCCGATGGGCAAGACCGCGCTCGAGCTCGCCGTGTGGGATTGCCACGCGCGCCGGCTCGATGTTCCATTGCGGACGTTGCTCGGCGGAGACCGCACGGAAGTGCCGGTCGGCGCGAGCCTCGGCATGAACCCCATCGCC
>DASWRR010000238.1:0-2774 GCA_036403055.1 Ilumatobacteraceae bacterium
CGCGACGGCGGTCGGCAACCTGTAGAACGTCGTGTTCAGCTCGACCGTGTCGAACATCGTCGCATAGCACCGGAACCAGTCCTTCTGGCGCAGGTCCTGCGGGTACACGATGCCGCGCCAGTCCCGATACACCCACCCAGAGCACCCGACGAACGCGTGACCTCGTCGTGCCGTCATTCGCCAGCGGTGGACAGCTGATGGGCTGCCTTCAGGTCGTCGACCAGCGCGGTGCGCACCTCCAGCGCGCGCTCGTCGGCTCGCAAGATCGCCGACGGGTGGTACGTCACGATCACTTGTCGCCCAGCTGCCTCGAACGGCTTGCCGCGACTTCCTGCGATCGGGACCGTTCGGCCGAGCAGTGACCGCGCCGCCGTTGCGCCCAATGCCACGACGACACGTCCTTGGAGCGTTTGCAACTCGGCCTCGATCCATGGATGGCACGCTTCGATCTCTGCAGCGTCGGGCTTCTTGTGCAGCCGTCGTTTGCCTCGCAACTCGTGCTTGAAGTGCTTGACGGCGTTGGTTGCATACACGTCGTTTCGATCGATGCCGGCATCTTCGATGCAGCGCCACAACATGGCGCCGGCCGGCCCGACGAACGGCACGCCGCGCTTGTCCTCGACGTCGCCCGGCTGCTCACCGACGAGGATGAGCGGCGCTGACACCGGTCCTTTGCCGAACACGGTTTGCGTCGTGTCGACGAAGAGTGGACAGCCGCGACAATCGAGTGCGGCAGACGCGAGATCCTTGATGCTGTGGGATCGCGGCACGAACGGAGCGGCCGTGTACGGGGTCAGCAGGTCCTTCACAATCGGGTTCCACCGAACGTCTCGCCGTCGGCGTCGTCGAGGTCGAGATCGCTCGGCTCGATCACGTGGAGCGCAGCCTCCTCCGGCGACGCGAGGTCGCCTGGGTCGACGGCCGTGGCGATCTGCTGCGCCTCGTCGTCGACCACGTCGTCGACGTCGTCGGGGGTGACGAGCACGAACGCCTCGGCATCCTCGTCGTCGCTGACATCGCGGCGGAGCTCGCGGGTGCGGACGTCGTCGGGCGCGGTGAGCGACGGATCGTCGACACCGAGCGGATAATCAGGCGGGAACCCGGCCGTCCCCGGGAGCTCGTCGTCGCCGACCTCCTCGCCCAGTTCGTCACCGTCCAGGAATTCGGCATCATCACGAGAGTCGCTCACGACGAGACGGTATCCAGCACACCCGGACGCCAATCATCGAACGCGCTCCGCGCTCCGGTGGAGGCGTCAGACCGGTGTGCAGCGCAGGACGAGGATCGCCATGTCGTCCTTGGGCGGCGTGCCGACGGCGTTGACCGCAGCGTCACGTATCAGCGCGGCGAGGCCGTCGGCATCGAGGTCGTTCGCGGCAACGAGCTCGGCGAGCTCTGGCTCGCCGAACCAACGTGTCTCGTCGTGACGTTCGATGACGCCGTCGGTGAACGCGACGACTGTGTCGCCCGGAGCCATTCGAATAGCGACCTCGTTCGCGTCGATCGTCTCGAAGTAACCGAGCAGCCGCCCGCGCGCGGGAACTTCCGTGACGGTTCCATCGGCTCGCCGGATCAGCGGGGCAGGATGACCGCCGGACGCGACGACGATCTGGGCCGACGCCAGCATCGCCAGTGCGATGGTGCAGTACGTCCCGGATGGCAGCGCATCCGAACCGATGACCATCGCGCTGTTGGTGTGCTCGAGTATCTCGCTTGGGCTCATCCCCATCAACGCCGCAGAACGAATGGTGTGGCGCACGAGGCTCGTTGCGGCCGCCGCCTTCGCACCGTGCCCGGTCACATCGCCGACCACCAGCAGACAACGCCCGTCGGCGAGTGGCACGACGTCGTAGAAATCGCCGCCGACGTCCAGGCCTTCGCCGGCGGGTTGGTAACGAGCACCGAGCTCGAACCCGGGAATCAGGGGAAGCGATCGTGGCAGCAGCGCAGCTTGCAGCTCACGGCTGACCTCCTTGCGCTGCGCCGTGAGCCGAGCATTGTCGATCAACACTGATGCGCGTTCACCCAGCGTTCGCGCCAGCCGACGGTCCTCTTCCGTCATGACGCGATCGCGGTGATTGGCGAACACACAAGCACCGAGCACGCGCCCATGCGCACGCATCGGCACGATGATGCCACCACCGAGGTTCATCTCGACCAACGCGGCGCGGTGCTCGTCGTTGCGCGCGATCATGTCGATGAAACGATCGCCGTCGTCCCACGCGATCTCCTGCCCGGTGCGGAGCACTCGCCCGAGACCATGCGGAGCAGCGAGGTCCGCGCCGAACCCGCTGACCCGTTCCGTCGCGGGGAGCTGCTTCTTATCCGCGAAGGCGCGAGCCGCGAGCCGCGAGCGGTTCGGCGACTCGAGGAGATGAAAGCTGGAGATGTCCGCGACGAGCGGCGCAACCCGGTCCGCCAGCTGCTGCAACGCGCCGTCGAGATCGTCGGCGGCAGCCGCCAGTATCGAGGAGGCGTCGGCGAGCAACGCGAGGTTGGCCTGACGCCGGAGCGCGGCCTCGTAGAGGTGAGCGCGATCGATCGCAATCGCGCACTGCGTCGCGAGTGCAACGAGGATCGAACGGTCACTCTCGTCGAACTCGCGTTCACCGTCGAAGCCGAACACGATCGCGCCGATCGGCTCGTCGTGGATGGTCAACGGCAGCATCGCACTCGCGCCGTCCCCGCCCGACTGGGCGAACATCGGGTACCGGGCGGCGCGCTCAGCAGGGCTGTGAAGGTACACAGGGGCCCGCGTCCGAACGACGTCGGAC
>DASWRR010000239.1:0-2743 GCA_036403055.1 Ilumatobacteraceae bacterium
TGCAAGCTGCAACGCGCACTGGCTTCTTGATACGCGGCTTCTTGATACGCGACCGCGCCGGAATTCGGTCGCGCCGATCGACGGGCGTCGGTAGGGTCTGACGTCATGAGGAGCGCGCTGGTGTTGAACGCAACATACGAGCCGCTCTCCGTCGTGCCCTCGCGGCGTGCCGCGTGCCTCGTGCTGGCCGACAAGGCCGACATCGTCGAGGACGATGGCACCGAGCTGCACTCCGAGTCGCTCAGCGTGCCGAACCCGGTCGTGATCCGGCTGCGCTACGTCGTCAAGGTTCCGTACCACCGACGCACCGCGATGTCGCGGCGCGCCGTGTTCGTCCGCGACGAGCACTGCTGCCAGTACTGCGGCGACCTGGCCGACTCGATCGACCACATCATGCCGAGGTCGCGCGGCGGTCAGCACATCTGGGAGAACGTTGCCGCGGCGTGCCGTCCATGCAACCTGCGCAAGCGCGACCGCACGCCGGACGAAGCCGGGATGCGCCTCGCCCGGCCGGCGCGTGCGCCGAAGGAGCTCGCCTGGATCACGGTGTCGGTCAACCGCGTGCCGGAGGCCTGGAAGCGGTACCTCGCGCTCGCCAGCTGACGATGCCGCGCTGGCGGATCGAGCACCGCTGCGGCGACGTCGGTGCGTTCCACACGAGAGACCTTCCGACCGACGAGCGAGTCGCGACGTTCTTCGTCGCCCCGTCCGCTGCATTGGTGCTGGGCTCGTCGCAGCACGACGACTCCGTCGACATCGCCGAGGCGCAGCGCCGCGGGATCGAGATCGTCAAGCGCACGTCCGGTGGCGGCGGCGTGCTGCTGTTGCCGGACGAGTACGTGTGGCTCGATCTCGAGATTCCTGCGACCGACGAACTGTGGAGTGACGATGTCGGCCGCGCGATGTGGTGGGTCGGGGAGATGTGGAGCGCAGCGTTGCGCGACCTCGTGCCGGGGGCGACGGTGCACCGCTCGCGGATGATCCGGACGCGCTGGTCGGGTGACGTGTGCTTCGCCGGCGTCGGCCCCGGTGAGTTGATGATCGATGGCGCGAAGGTCGTCGGGATCTCCCAACGCCGTACTCGCGACGCGGCGCGGTTCCAGACGATGGTCCACCGTCGATGGCGGCCCGACGTCGTGTCGTCGTTGGTCGCGGCCAAGCCGAACGTCGACGAACTGGCGCCGCTCGTACACGAGTGCCCCGCGTCGGCCGACGACATCGTCGAGCGCTTGGTCGCGGCGCTCGGCCGTCCCTCCGTCCCCTGACGGGACGACCGTAAATCGCGTGATCCGTGGCCTGGTACGTTGCCGACCACGAGGGATGGAGGGAACATGAGCAGTGGTCTGACAAGGCGAACGTTCATCGAGCTCGGAGCCGCAGGAGCGGTGGTTGTTGCGGCCGGCGGCGTCGGCGTGGCGACTTCCGCGGCCGCGTCGAAACCTGATCGCGGCAAGCGGCACCACGACGAGCCGTTCGTCGAGATGGACGTCACCGAGCTGCAGCGTTTGATGGCGACCGGCAAGCTCTCGAGCCGAGAGCTGACGGAGGGTTATCTCGAGCGCATCGCCCGTCTGAATCCGCTCCTCCATGCGATCATCGAGACGAATCCTGACGCGGACAAGATCGCCAAGCGGATGGACAAGGAGCGACGTCGCGGCCATGTCCGCGGGCCACTGCATGGCATTCCGGTCATCGTGAAGGACAACATCGCGACGGACGACAAGATGGAGACGACAGCCGGGTCGCTCGCGCTCGTGGGTAGCCGAGTACCGAGGGACGCCGATCTCGTCGCACAGTTGCGAGACGGCGGCGCAGTGATACTCGGCAAGGCCAACCTGTCGGAGTGGGCCAACTTTCGCGGGTTCGGATCGTTCAACGGATGGAGCGGCCGCGGCGGGTTCACGCGCAACCCGTACGTCCTCGACCTCGATCCCTGCGGTTCGTCGTCCGGTTCGGCGGCCTCTGCCGCAGCAAGCCTGTGCGCCGTCGCGGTCGGCACCGAAACCGACGGGTCGATCCTCTGCCCGTCGGGCGAGCAGTCGCTGGTCGGCATCAAGCCGACCGTCGGTCTCGTGTCCGGCGCCGGCATCATCCCGATTGCTCATTCCCAGGACACCGCGGGTCCGATGACTCGCACAGTGCGCGACGCGGCCTTGCTGCTCGATGCGATACGCGTGCCCGGAAGCCATGTGCTCGGGCATCCCGTGCCGCACACCTACACGGACTTCCTCGACAAGGGCGCGTTGAAGGGTGCCAAGCTCGCGTACGACCATCGCTACGTCGAAGGTCCGTTCGGTCCCGGCGATGACGGGATCCTGGCGGTCGTCGACGCCGCGCTCGCCGAGATGCGCAACGCCGGCGCCGACATCGTCGACGTGACATCGGTCGATCCCACGGTCGAGGACGCCAACGGTCGGATCCCTGGCAACGACGAGCTGACCGTGCTGCTCTTCGAGTTCAAGGTGCAGATCGCCGAGTACATGGCGCCGCTGCGACACACCGACATGCGCACGCTCGCGGACTTGATCCAGTTCGACCTCGATCACTGCGACGAAGAGCTCCGCTACTTTGGGCAGGAGCTGTTCGAGCTCGCCGAGGCGACCAGCGGAGACCTGACCGACCCCGAGTACCTTGCCGCGCTCGCAACGAACAAGGGGTTCGGCAAAGGCGTGATCGACGGTCTCTTGGCGGACGGCTTCGACGCGATCATCACGCCGACCTTCAGCTTCGGCACGAGCCCAGC
>DASWRR010000240.1:0-3181 GCA_036403055.1 Ilumatobacteraceae bacterium
ACTGCCAGTTCGTGTTCGTGACGAAGCTCACCGCGACGTTCCACGCACCCCACGGTGCAACGGCGCTTCGGTTCGTCGGGTTGAACGGAAGACTCCCCTGCAGCCGCTGCAGCGCGTACAGCAGCAGCACCGACACGAGGCTGAACGCGATCATCGAGAGCGCATACACGTTCCAGCGCTGCTCGCGCCGTCGATCGATGCCGCAGGTCCGGTAGACGAACCGTTCGATCGGTTCGAAGACTCGATCGAAGGGCGCCGAGCCATCCGGCCGGACGCCGTAGACGGCCGCCATGTACTTGCCGAGCCGAGGCACCGTCACGCACAGCAGCACGACGAGCAGAGCACCGAACACGAGCACCTGCCAGGTCATCAGAAGCGCTCCGGAAACACCAGGACGCACAGCAGATACACGATGGCCGCGACGGCCAGCGCGAGGCCGAGCCAGTTGTCAGAGGTGGTCGCGATCACGGCGCCGAATCCACTCGGGCGTCCGCGTGTGCGTCCAGGTTCGCGTCGTCGACACCGATGATGCTGTCGCACCACCTGACGTAGAGGGCGCAGATCGCGAAGAACGCGATCGTGGCGGCGACGAAGATGAGATCGCTCATGGGTGCGTTGTACGCCGGCCATCAGCACTCGTGGATCGAACTCACACTTCATTCACGACGAATCCGCACTCCTTCACGGCTTCTTCACGCGCGGACGACCCGGTAGCTTGAGCACGTGGCTCGAATGCTCTCCGGCGCTCAGCTCATCGCCGAGGGGCGCGACGCGGCGCCGCCGGCGCCTCCGCCGACCGCGTTCCTCCGAGCCAACGGAGCGACGTCGGAAGCGGAATACAAGCGGCGTTGTCGCGACGAGGGCCGCGTCATGTACCACATGCACGTCGGCCTCTCCACGTGGCAGGCAACGGAGGCAGCACTCGTCGAGGTGCACGGCGGTCTGGCGGAGCAGGGCCATTCCGTCGACCGCTTCGGTGTGGCGCTCGATCGGGCGATGGGGATTCCCGAGCCGGAGCGGCATCGTGCGCTCAAAGAGACGGGCCCGCGAATCGGGCCCAGTGAATGGCAGCGACTCGGCGAAGCGGCGCCGATCCAGCCGCACCTCGGCGACTACATGATGGGCTTTCCCGCTGGGTTCGAGAACACCTTGCGGGCATTGGCGGCAGGCGTGACCACGATCGGCAACGTCGGTCAGTACACCGCGTACGACCTGCTGGGCGGCTCGGATGAGATCACGGTGACGGAACAGACGGTGCGAGCACTCGCCGCGATGGCGGCCCTCCGACCGCACGGCGCGCTGGCTCATTCGAACCTCGAGGACGGGTCTGCGACGCAGGCGTCGCACTTCGGTGCGTACGTCGGGTGGGCCGCGCTCGAGCTGTACGTCGTGGAAGAGCTCATCGGCGCTCGACTGACGCACTGCTTCGGCAACACGATCCAGCAGCCGGAGTCCCGCGCGGTGGTGCACTTCGCGCTCGACGACCTGCGCGGCCGCGACTCGATCGGGTCGATGGTGTACGGCAACACCGTCGATCACCGACCGGGCGACAGCAAGCACAACATCGCGGTCGTCACCGAACAACTGATGTGTGACATCGCGTTGCAGCTCCGTCGACCGACGGGGCATGCAGTGAACCCGGTGCCGCTGACGGAAGCGGAGCGGATCCCGAGCGCAGCGGAGATCATCGAGATCCAACTCCTCGCCCGCGAGATCGAACGCGACGTTCGTTCGTCAGCCGATCTCCACGATTGGGCACACCTCGAGAAGCTCGGATCGGCGGTCGCCGAGTACGCGCTGGAGTTCAGGGATCGTGCGCTCGCACACCTCGACGAAGAGGGAGTCGATGTCGGCGATGCTGCCCAGGTCCTGCTCGCGCTCCGTCGGACGACGATGCCAGAGCTCGAACGGCTCGTCGACCTGGCTGCGCCTACGGACGTCGTTCGGCTCGAGCCATGGAAGGCGTCGCACGTTCGTCGAATGACCGAGCGTCTCGACAAGTCGGCGCCGCGCCTCGCCGGCGTCCGAGTCGTCCTTGCCGTGCTCGAGGTCCACGACCTCGTCCGCGATGCGCTGGCCAAAGTTCTTCCGAACGCGGGCGCCGAGGTGATCCTGTTGGGATCGAACGCGGCGGTCGACAGCATCGTTCGCACCGCTGTCGAGGAGGACGCCGACGCCATCGTCCTCGGCGTGTACAACGGAAACGCGTTGGAGCTCGGCCGGCGTCTCGCTGCGGGCAAGCGCGACCAGCAGTGGCACGGGACGATCTACATGGGTGGCATCCTCAACCAGGACACCGGCGGCGACCTGCCCATCGACGCTCGCCCCGAGCTCTCGGCGTTGGGTGTCCGGTGCGTCGACGACATCGACGAGCTCCTGCCACTCCTCGCCCGTTGAGTGCCGAGACAGCGGTCGGTACCGTGAGATCACATGACCGAATCTCCCCAAACCAAGGGCAGAATTGCGACGATCGGCTACCAGGGACGGACCATCGACGAGTTCGTCGCGATGCTCGCTGCAGCGCAGGTGGACGTCCTTGTCGACGTTCGTGAGCATGCTGTCTCGCGACGACCTGGATTCTCGAAGAGATCGCTGAGCGCTGCGGTCGAAGCAGCACACATCACGTACCGACACGAGCCGTTGCTCGGGAATCCCAAACCGAACCGCGACGCGCTGCGAGCGGGCAGTCAAGCAGCGCGGAACACGTTCCTCGCGCACATGAACAACGGCGGCCGGAAGGTGTACGACGAGATCGTTGAGCTGGCGGGCGAACGAACAGTCGCCCTTGTGTGCTTCGAACGCAACCACGACGAATGCCATCGTTCGTGCATCACAGCGCAGGCGCAGAGCGAACATCCGACGCTGTCCGTCGAGCGTCTCTGATCGCACGCACATATCCGGCTACGTTCGCGGCGTGCGACTGGGGACGATGATCATCACGGCGGACGTCGGCGAGGACCCGTCGTTCCTCAAGGACATGGCGCAGGCGGTCGAGGGTGCAGGGTTCGACGCCCTGCTGACCAACGACCACGTCGCGGGTGCCCACCCGGATCGCCAACGACCCGGAGAGAAGGTCCACACGTACGACGTGCCGTGCCACGAGCCGCTCGTCCTGCTGAGCTTTCTCGGGGCCGTCACGTCGCGTCTCGAGCTCGCCACATCGATCGTCATCAGCACCCAA
>DASWRR010000241.1:0-11077 GCA_036403055.1 Ilumatobacteraceae bacterium
GACCAGCCTACGACGCCGCATCCGCCGAGGTGATGGCGACGTTGCGCAGCTTGCCGGCGACGGTCGAGGTGTGGGGATGGGACGAAGCGTTCCTCGGAGTGGCGACCGACGATCCGAAGGCGTTCGCCGTTGAAATCAAGCAACGCGTCGCGGCGGCCACGGGCTTGTCGTGTGCCGTTGGCATCGGCGACACTCGCCTGCTCGCAAAGACCGCAACGGGCTTCGCCAAACCAGGAGGTGTCGCGATTCTCACCCGATCCGAGTGGATACCGACGATGGGCAGCCAGCCGGTGACGGCCATATGGGGAATCGGTGTGCGCACCGCGGCGCGCCTTGGCGAGTTGGGGATCGCAACGGTGGAAGATCTTGCCCGCGCCGATCATCATGAGCTGGCCAAGGTGTTCGGCCCGACGATCGGCCCCAACCTCCGAGTGCTCGGGCTCGGCGGCGACGACTCGCCCATCGTCGACGAGCCGCACATTGCTCGTGGTCGCAGCAAGGAGGAGACGTTCACGACGGATGTCGACGACCCCGCCGTCGTCCGGGAACACGTCGCCCGGCTCGCCCGGGACGTGACGGAGGAGGTCCTTGCGGGTGGTCGACGAGTGACACATGTCGCGGTGAAGGTCCGCACGTCGTCGTTCTTCACTCGCACCAAGATCAGCAAACTTGCGGTGATCTCCGACGTGCCGGACGAAGTCGCGGCGGCCGCCATCGCCGTCCTCGAACGATTCGGTGAGCTACGCCCTGTGCGTCTGCTCGGCGTGCGGGTCGTGCTGGAGATGCCCACTTGAATCACTCCCGGTACCTGCGCAAACCGTGTTCGACACTGAGTTGCAGACCCAGAATGGTCCGCTGGCACTACTCAAGATTTCCTCAAATGTGCCGATTACAAGGGGTGACGGAGAGCGGCATCGGAATGCGAGTGAGCACGGAGGAGAGGACACCATGACGGCGTCATCGCCGCGCATCAACCTACGCATCATGGATGCGGTCGATGGCCCGCTGATCGGCGACGGCCGCCTGCGCCGCGTCACACCGTTCCTCATCACGGCCATCGTCAGCATGGTCGTCGCGATCCCGGCGATGTCATTGACCCGACCGCTCCTGGCAGTCGCCGGAACCGCGCTCGCGTTGGCGGCAATGGTCGCGTCCGTCATCTTCCCGTGGAACCGGGTCCCACGATCCGCCCAACTCGCTCCTCCGCTGCTGTTCCTCGTCGCAACGATGCTGCTCGCCTCGGCGACAGGGATCGGGATGGGTTCGCCGTTCGTCACGATGTCGGTGCTGCCGATCATGTGGCTCGCGATCTACGAGAACCGCGTCGGCGTCCTGATGGCCGCGGCACTCGCGGGTGGCGGCCTGTGGCTCGCCGCCGGTGGCGAACGCGTGCCGTCCTCGGCCCAGGGAACCGTGTGCATCATCGTCTACGTCGTGTGTGGTGCCGGGATGGGTGTCACCTTGCACGGGCTCGTCTCCGATGCGCGCCGCCTCGCGATCGCGTCGCGCGACCATCAAATGGCGCTCGAGAACGTCGCCGAGATGCTCGACGCACTCCCCGAACGCGTCAATCGCTATCGGCTGCCGGACCTCGCAATCATGTACTGCAACGCGGCGTGGGCCACGCAGTACGACGTCGAGCCGGGCGCAGCCTTGGGACGGCCCCTGGACGAGTTCCTCTCACAGGACGAGTTGGACGGCCTGCATTCGCAACTCGCGCTGTTGGGGCCGGAGAACCCGATCCTCGTCGACAGTGCTGCTCGGTCCGTGGACAACGGCCAGTGGCTGGAATGGGCCGATCGATACATCGAGGGCGCCGACGGACCGGAAGTGCTGTCGGTCGGGCGCGACGTCACCGGTCGGCGCGATGCCGAGCTGAAGCTGGCCGAGAGCGAGGCGAGGTTCCGTGACCTCGCCGACAAGTCGGCGGATGTCGTGTGGCGCTTCTTGGCCGAGCCGACACCGCACTTCGACTACATCAGCCCGTCGGTGGAGAACATCCTCGGGTACACGCCGGCGTACTTCGTGGAAGACTTCAGCCGCATCGTCGAGGTCCTCGACGACGAAGGTCGCAGCGCGATCCAACGAGCGCTCGAGGGCAAGCAGGACCTCGGTCAGTTCGACTTTCACCTTCGCCATGCCAATGGCTCCATCGTCATCGCCGAGACGCGCACGACGAGCGTGCACGGTGGACTGCAAGGCGTCAGCCGCGACGTCACCGAGCTTCGCGAGCTGCAGGAGTCGATGGCCGCGCTCGCGCTGCGCGACTCCTTGACAGGACTGGCGAACCGCCGGTTGTTCAAGGAGCTGCTCGACGCCGACCTGGCGCGCACACAGCGCAGCGGTCTTCCGCTGGCGCTCGCGTTCCTCGACCTCGACGGTTTCAAGAAGGTCAACGACACCTACGGTCACGACGCCGGCGACATCGTGCTCTGCGAGATCGCCCGCCGGCTGCTCGCGATCGTGCGGGGCGCGGACACCGTTGCGCGCATCGGCGGCGACGAGTTCGTGATCGTCTACGAGCCGAACGACCCCAACTCGAAGAACCTCGTGCCGCGCATCGACCGGGCGCTCTCCGCGTCGATCGACATCACGCCGAGCATCGCAGTCCACTGTCCCGCGAGCATCGGCGTTGCCGACACACGTGTCGTCGGTTGCAACGGTGCTGCGCTGCTCGCCGCCGCGGATGAAGCGATGTACGCAGTGAAGCGGTCGCGTCAGAACGCTCGTCACGCCACAGAGGAACGCGAGCGAATCGGCGCGCTCAGCCCCTGATCCCAACGCGTACGAGTGTGTGCCGCCACCCCGGGTGGGCGGGTAACACTCGGTCGGTCTTGGGTTAGGCGAGGCCTGGGTGGATGCAGTGGAGATCGGCCGGAAGGTCGACGGATCTCGTGGCGAAGAACGTGTCGTGGTCGATGATCGCGAATCCGTTCTCCAGCAGCCATCGACAGAGGACACTGTGCTCGGGGACGCACAGCGTCACGGCAGACCCGGCCGGCAACGACTCGAAGATGTCGCGCACCACATCGATGGGTCCGTCGGACTGCAGACGAGCGAGCCACGAACCTCGTTTCGTCGGGATCACGACCGCGTCCGCCATCACGACGGCGCCGTTCGCAGCAAACGCGCTGACGAGATCGGAACGATCGTGGCGCCAGGCGGCCGCGACGAGAGGAGCGCCACCGCCCGTGACAACGCCCTCCAAGTACAGCAGTCGCCAGCGCGGCTCCATTCCGGCGCGGAGATACGCAGACGATGCTGCGGGGTGCTTCGAGCTGAACGTCATTCGATGGATGTGCTGGGCGAACAACTCGTTCAGGAGACGCGTGCCGACGCCGTCGCCGCGCGACGTCGCGGCAACGAACAGGTCGGTCAACATCGCTGTTTGTCCGATCTCGACAACACTGCCGAAGCCGACCACCGCACCATCGGTTTCAGCGACGACAACTCGAGCACCCTGTGATCGCAAGAGCGCGAGGTATCCCGAGTCCGCCGACGCGTTTCCTTCTTCCGCGATCACAGCGATCGTTGGTTCATCACCACTCGACGCATCACGAAGCACGACGGCCGCGCCTTCGTCGTCAACGGCTCGTCCGGCGTTCATCGGCGCTCAGCGCGCCACGGCTGCAGTGACTGCGTCTGCCGCATCACTGACCTGCCGGCCGAACTTCTCACGCGGCTGGCGGGTCAGCCGCTCGACGGGGCCACTGAGACTGAGTGCGGCGATCACGTTGCCGCGGCGGTCGCGTACCGCCGCGCTGACGGACGCAACTCCCGGTTCGCGCTCCTCGACGCTCTCGGCGATGCTGTCGCCCTGCAGCACACGCCCTGCCGACCCGCGATCGAGCGGCAGCAGCGCGCCTTGCGGGACGATCCACCTCAGTCCGTGGGTCGACTCCAACGACACGACGCACCGCCGCCCGTCGCCGTCGGCGACGTACAACTGCACGCTCTCCCCCGTGTCGTCGCGCAGTGACGTGAGGATCGGCCGGGTGAGATCGGCCAACGGGAACTCGTCCTCCGCTGCTCGACCGAGTCGGATCAGCTCGAAGCCGAGAGAGAAACGACCTTGCGGATCGCGGCGCACCAGACCGTGCTGTTCCAGCGCAACAGCGAGCCGGTGCGCCGTCGCCCGCGGCAGGCCCGTCGACTCCTGCAATCCGGCGAGGTCGAGCGGGGCGCGGACCAAAGCCCGAAGGATCACCACCCCTTTGTCAATCACGCCGACACCGCTTACACTGTCCACAGCCGAGAATCCTATCTCAAGACGTGAGACAGTCAGCAAGTGAGAGACCACGATGCCAGAACAAACGAATCCTCGAACACTCGCCCAGAAGGTCTGGGATCGTCATGTCGTCCACTCGGCAGTCGACGAACCTGATCTCCTCTACATCGACCTCCATCTCGTTCACGAGGTGACGAGCCCGCAGGCGTTCGACGGCCTGCGGCTGTCCGGACGGCCCGTTCGACGGCCCGACCTCACCGTCGCAACCGAGGATCACAACGTGCCAACGGCCGACATCGACCAGCCGATCGCGGACCCGATCTCGGCCAGGCAGGTCGAAGTGTTGCGTGAGAACACCAAAGAGTTCGGGATCGTCAACTTCCCGATGGGCGATCCAGGGCAAGGGATCGTCCACATCATCGCCCCGGAGCAAGGTCGAACGCTTCCCGGGATGACCGTGGTGTGCGGTGACAGCCACACCGCGACGCACGGCGCGTTCGGAGCGCTCGCGTTCGGCATCGGGACGAGCGAGGTCGAGCATGTGCTGGCGACCCAGACGCTGCCGCAGTCGCGGCCCAAGTGGATGAGCGTCACCGTGGATGGTGACGTTCCGCATGGCGTCACCGCGAAGGACATGATCCTGGCGATCATCGGCCACATCGGGACCGGCGGCGGCATCGGTCACGTGATCGAGTACCGCGGGACGGCCATTCGGGCATTGTCGATGGAGGGGCGCATGACCGTGTGCAACATGTCGATCGAGGCGGGCGCGAAGGCTGGGCTCATAGCGCCCGACGAGACGACGTTCGAGTACCTGAAGGGCCGAGCGAACTCGCCGAAAGGTGCGTCGTGGGACGCGGCCGTCGCGGATTGGCGCACGCTCGTCACCGATGACGGCGCGGTGTTCGACAAAGAGGCGGTGATCGACGCGTCCACCCTCCGGCCGCACATCACGTGGGGAACGAATCCGGCGCAGGTGACGACGATCGATGGGAGTGTGCCCTCGCCCGATGATTTTGCAGATGCAACAACACGCGAGACGGTCGCACGATCGCTCGACTACATGGGTTTGACCGCGGGCACCAAGATGCGCGACATCGCCGTCGACACCGTGTTCATCGGGAGTTGCACGAACGGTCGCATCGAGGATCTGCGCGCCGTCGCGAACGTATTGAAGGGGCGATCCGTGACTGTGCCGCGCGTGATGGTCGTACCCGGCAGCCACGCAGTCAAGGCACAGGCCGAGGCAGAGGGTCTCGACGATGTGATCAGAGCGGCTGGCGCAGATTGGCGGGAGCCCGGCTGCAGCATGTGCCTTGCGATGAACCCCGACAAGCTGGCGCAGGGCGAGCGGTCGGCGAGCACGAGCAACCGCAACTTCGAAGGACGCCAGGGACGCGGGGGTCGAACGCACCTCGTTTCCCCCGCCGTCGCCGCGGCGACCGCCGTGGCCGGTCACTTCGCCAGCCCAGATGATCTCGGAGCGTTGTCATGAAGTCGGTGCACGTGATCTCAGGCCGCGGCGTGCCGCTTCGTCGCAGCGATGTCGACACCGACCAGATCATCCCAGCGGAGTGGCTGAAGCGCGTCGAGCGAACCGGCTTCGAGAAGGGGTTGTTCTCGACGTGGCGCGACGATCGCAACTTCGTGTTGAACGACGAGCGCTACGTCGGCGCGTCGATCCTCGTGGCCGGGCCGAGCTTCGGGGTCGGCTCCTCACGAGAGCACGCCGTGTGGGCGATCCAACAGGGCGGGTTCGACGCGGTCATCGCGCCGAGCTTCAGTGACATCTTCCGCAACAACTGCGCAAAGAACGGGTTGGTGCCCGTGGTCGTTCCCGAAGCGACGGTCGAACAGATCTGGCTTGCCATCGAGGGAGACCCTGCGACCGAGATCACGGTCGACGTCGAACGTCTGAGTGTCGAGGTGCCGGCTGCGGGAATCACACATTCGTTCCCGATGGAACCTCAGACTCAGTATCGCTTCCTCAACGGACTCGACGACGTCGGCATCACGCTGACCCACGTCGACGAGATCGCCAGCTTCGAGCAGCACCGCCCCGCCTGGCTCACCTGATCTGGATCAGGGCGTCTCGAACTCGGGAAGGTTTCGCAACTTCGGGTTGTTCGAGAAGACTTCGATCGGCGGCGCCACATCGAGGCGCAGGGCGCGTTGGAGGATTCGAACCTGCGTGTGCTGGTTGTACTCGGCGAGGGTGACCGCCCAGCCGTCGCGACCCGCTCGGGCGGTCCGCCCACTGCGGTGCAGGTAGTCCTTGCCGTCGGGCGCCGGCTCGTAGTGGATGACCACGCCGATGTCGTCGATGTCGATGCCGCGGGCGGCGACATCGGTGGCGACGAGGACGCTGAGCTCGCCGTCCGAGAACCGCCGCATCGCCTTCTCGCGCGCCACCTGGGCGAGGTCGCCGTGAATGGCCATCGCCTGGACGCCGAGGTCGAGCAGCGATCGCTCGACACGATCACATGTCCGCTTCGTCTGACAGAACACGAGCGTCTTGGCCATGCCAGACGCAATCGCCTGAACGACCTTGTCCTTGTCCATGTGGTGAACCGCGAGGAACAGGTGATGCATCGTGCCGACGGTGTCGGTCGCCGAGTCGATGGCGACCTCGACCGGATCGTTCATGTACCGGCGCACGAGGTGCCCGACATCACCGTCGAGCGTCGCGGAGAACAGCATCGTCTGATGAGCGCCCGTCACCTTCCGAAGGATCCACTCGACCTGCGGTGTGAATCCGTCGTCGGCCATGCGGTCCGCCTCGTCGAGCACGACGATCTCCACCTTGTTGAGGTCGAGCTCGTTCTCCTTCAACAGGTCGATCAGTCGCAGTGGCGTGGCGACGATGACGTCGACACCTCGATTGAGGACCTCGATCTGCTGATGCCGCGACGCCCCGCCGTACACCGCGAGCACGGTTCTGTTGCACCCGGCAGCGACGGGCGCGAGCACCTCCGCAACCTGCAGCGCCAACTCGCGTGTCGGCACGAGGACCATCGCAAGTGGGCGGCGGGCATCCGCTTCGCCAGACAGTCGGGCCAGCATCGGCACGCCGAACGCCAGCGTCTTGCCGGACCCGGTCTTGGCCCGGCCACACACATCGCGTCCGGTCAGCGCGACCGGGATGGCCTTCGTCTGGATCGCGAACGGCGCCGTGAACCCGGCTGCGGCAAGGCCCATGTCGACCTCGGTCGGTACCCCGATGTCGATGAACGCCGTCGGGATGTAGGCATCCGGATCGATCGTCATCGTCGGTGCTTCCGCCGCGGTGCGAGCTTTGGTCGGTGGTGGTTTGCGGCGCCGACGCCGCGGTGCCCCAGGTGGGCGGGAGTGTTCAGCCATGTCGAGCATGGAGGGTACCGCCGCGCACTGCCAGGTTGTGCGATGACGAGACGATCGCACGATGCGCTCGGTCTGATCGGACGCGGCCACAATTTCGGCATGAAGGTCGCACTCACTGTCACTGACTTCCTCCGGCGCGCCGAGCACATGTACGGCCACCGCGACGCGATCGTCGACGAGCCGGTGCAGCCGGCAGAGTCGTGGGGGACGATCACGTACGCCGAGATGGCCAGGCGGGCGCGGGCCCAGGCCGCAGCGCTCGATTCGATGGGAATCGCGGTCGGCGAGCGAGTGGCGATCGTCAGCCACAACTCGGCTCGGCTGCTGACCGCGCTGTTCGGCGTCAGCGGCAGCGGCCGCGTGCTGGTGCCGATCAACTTCCGCCTCGTCGCGGAGGAGGTCAAGTACATCGTCGAGCATTCGGGCGCACGAATCCTTATGGTCGATCCGGAGCTCGACGACGCGCTCGCCGACGTCGAGTGCGAGAACCGATTCGTGATCGGCGCCGCGCACGACGCCCCGGCCGAGCACGCCGAGCCAACGGTGTGGGACTACGACGAAGATGCAACAGCCACGATCAACTACACGAGCGGCACCACTGCGCGCCCGAAGGGCGTGCAGCTGACCCACCGCAACATCTGGCTCAACGCCACGACGTTCGGCTGGCAGCTCGGCGTCAACGATCGCGATGTGTACCTGCACACGCTGCCGCAGTTCCACTGCAACGGCTGGGGCGTTCTGTACGCCGTGACCGGGATGGGCGGCAAGCACATCATCATCCGCAAGATCGACGGCAACGAGATCTTGCGACGCGTCGAGCAGCACGGCGTCACGCTGATGTGCGGCGCACCGGCAGTCGCGAACGCGATCCTCGATGCGGCTGCATCGTGGGATGGTCCGATCCCCGGACGCGGCGTCACGAGGATGGTGATTGCCGGCGCACCGCCGCCGACGCGGACGATCGAACGGATCGAGACCGAGCTCGGGTGGGAGTTCATTCAGATCTACGGGCTGACGGAGACGACGCCGCTGCTGACGATGAACCGCAGCCGCGCCGAACTCGATGCGCTGTCACCGTCGGAGCGGGCGGCGAAGCTCAGCCGCGCCGGTGCGCCGGCCATCGGTATCGAGCTGCGCATCTCCGGCGACGGTGAGGTGCTCGCCCGCGGCAACCACATCATGGCCGGCTACTGGAACCAGCCGGATGCGACTGCTGATTCGATCCGCCCGACAGACGACGACCCGAGTGGGCCGGCGTGGTTCCGCACGGGCGACGGCGGACAGTTGGACGAGGACAACTACCTCGTCATCAGCGACCGCAAGAAGGACGTGATCATCACGGGCGGCGAGAACGTCAGCTCGATCGAAGTGGAGGACGCGATCTTCAGCCATCCCGACGTCGCCGAGGTCGCCGTCATCGGTGTGCCGGACGCGAAGTGGGGCGAGATGGTGATGGCGCTCGTCGTGACCGCCGACGGTTCATCGTTGACGAGCGACGATCTCATCGCCTACACCAGGACGAAGTTGGCGGGATACAAGTGCCCGAAGGCAATCGAGTTCCGCGATGTGCTCGCCCGCACGGCGACCGGCAAGTTGCAGAAGTTCAAGCTGCGTGAGCCGTATTGGAACAACCAGACACGCCAGGTGAACTGATCGAGAACCGCTGCACGGAGAGTCAGTTCGACTGACGGATGCGGCAGCAAAACCGCCTGATGGATCAAATAGTAGTCGTGCGCCTTCGCGGCCGTTAGCGTCCGTCGGCCTGTGTCGGAAAGCCCGGCCAGAAAGGACCGATCTCACCTCTCACACGTCTTCGAGGAGGCGCACGTCATGGAATCATTCGACGGGACAACGACGTCCGGCCGCAAGGGAATCGCATACGACTGGCAGTCACTGCTGGTCACTGCTGAAGTAGCAACGCTCGACTTCGAGCTCGCGACGATGACCCCGGAGTACGCCGAATAACCATGCGCCCCGAGCGTGTGCTGGTACTGGGATGCGGCTCTGTCGCCCAGTGCACCGTGCCATTGCTGGTGCGTGACCTCGAGATCGACCCGCGACGGATCACGATCGTGGAGATGCTCGACAACCGTGACCGGGTCGCTGATTCCATCGCGGCGGGCGTGACGTACGAACGCGATCAGGTCACGCCCGACAACATCGACGCACTGCTGTGCGCACACGTCGGCGAAGGAGACCTCCTCCTCGACCTCGCGTGGAACATCGACAACCCCACGATCTTGCAGTGGTGCCGCGATCACGGCGTCCGGTACCTCAACACAAGCGTCGAGGTGTGGAACCCGTACGACGACCTCGCCTCGACCGCGCCCCTCGATCGAACCCTCTACGTCCGGCACATGGACATCCGTCGGATGATCGCCTCGTGGGGCGACAACAAAGGTGCGACGGCCGTCGTCGAGCACGGCGCGAACCCTGGTCTCGTCAGTCATTTCACCAAGCAGGCGCTCACCGAGATCGCCGTGCGCATGCTGCATGACGGCATCGCGTCGGATCCAGCCGCGCTCGAAGATGCGCTCGCCGGCGAGGCCTACGAGATGTTGGCGATGTTGACCGGCACGAAGGTCATTCACGTCTCCGAACGCGACACGCAGCTCACCGACGTTCCCAAGCGCGTCGACGAGTTCGTCAACACGTGGTCCGTCGACGGCTTCTTCGAAGAAGGGATCGCTCCCGCCGAGATCGGGTGGGGCACGCACGAGAAGCGACTTCCGCCGAACGCGCACGTTCATCACGGATACGGACCGTGCAACCAGATCTGCATCGCCCGTCCCGGCATGGAGACCTGGGTGCGTTCATGGGTGCCGGCCGGCGAGATCCGCGGCATGGTGATCCGACACGGTGAGGCGCTGACCATCAACGACCACCTCACGGTGTGGGACGACGACGGCAACGCGCTCTACCGGCCGACAGTGCACTACGCGTACTGCCCGTCCGATGCGGCCGTCAACAGCGTGCTCGAGCTGAGGATGCGCAACTGGCAGATGCAGTCGCAACAGCGGATCCTCAACGACGAGATCACGACCGGCGAGGACCAGCTCGGCGTCTTGTTGATGGGCCATCCGTACACGTCGTGGTGGACGGGATCGCTGCTGTCGATCGACCAGGCACGAGCGATCCTGCCGCACCAGAGCGCGACCACGCTGCAGGTTGCCGGTTCGATCGTCGCGGCCGTCAGTTGGATGATCGAACATCCCAACGAGGGAGTGTGCGTTCCTGACGATCTGCCGTGGCGCGATGTCCTCGAGGTGGCCACGCCGTACTTGGGGACGATGTGGTCCGGGCCCACCGATTGGGATCCGTTGACGACCCGCAACGACCTGTTCGCGTCGTTTGCCGACGAAGCTGACATGCTCGATCCCAGCGATCCATGGCAGTTCAACAACTTCCTCGTGGATTGACGCGACAACAACGTTGACAACGTTCGCGATCACGGGCACACTTGTCGAGATGTCCGCCGCCCGCAACCTC